>CATJZR010000138.1 GCA_949745625.1 uncultured Eubacteriales bacterium
CCGTTGGTTACCGTCTTTCCGCCTTCGGCTTCGACGTATACCGCGCCGATTGCGGGAGTACCCTTCTTTAAAGTCAAAACGAATTCTTTGGTAACCGACGCGTCGCCCTTGGTTATCGTCGCCGTAATTGTTACCTGCTTATCCTCGTCCTTGTCGCGGTAAATTTCGATAATAGCAAATTCCGTGCCAGAGCTCGAAGTTACCAAATCGTCCGCACCGTCTTTTACCGTTACGAAATCCTTGTCGTTCGTAGTCCACGATATATCCGCGTTGAGCATCTTCGTGGGGACCTCGAAGTCCTGATAAACTGCATCTTCCACGCAGTTGAGGGTCAAAGCCTCTCTTACTCTTTCGACCATAGCCTCGTCTTCGCTTGCCGCGCCGCCGTTTATGAGGTCGTTTTCATAGAAATGCGTGTAAGCGTCCCAGCTTGTAAGGTTGAGGTCTGAGCCTGCGGTGACGCCTTCGCCGAGATAACCGTTTATAAGCTGTTCACCGTATGCAGTCTTATCCAGCACATCGCCCATATTTACAGAATGGTCCGCGTTACGGTATGTCAGATGAACCCTAGTATCCTTCAAAGAAGTAATTTTGCCGACGCCGTTTTCGATATTTATATTCATCGAATCGTCGTTACCTTTAAGCGTGTAAGGGTCTGTGGGGTCGTTGGGAAGCTTAGTGAACATTTCCGCCGCAACCAGAAGGTCTACCTCGGGTATATCCTTATCCTTATTGTTAACGGTATCGCCCTCTAACGAACCCTTAATCAACTTTGTTTTCGTCATTGCGTCCAGCAAGCTGTCCTGAACAGTACCGCGGTAATTGTCGCGGTCGAGAGACTTTGCCGAGCTGTCGCGTACCGATAGAACGCTGCTGAGAGCGTTGTAGCTGTAAGTCTGGCGCGAAACGTCTATGTTCGAATGAACGTCCACGTTGCTTACGGCGGCGATATTTCCGTTTTCGTCAACCATTGCCGAATTGTTGTAAGAGGTCACGTAGGTCGACTTGATATAGCCGGGGTTCGAGTTATCGGTCACGCCGTGCATTCTGTTCTGATAAGAAAGGCAGTTGTAGAGTATAACGTCGCCTTCCATTATCGAGCCGCCGAGCTTGAAGCCGTTGCCGTCGCCGTCACGGGTCATATAATCATTTTCGCTATTCTCGCCAGTATGGTAAGCCATATTCTCGTCGTAGGTGGGGAAAAGCGAATTACATTCGTCCCTCGTATATTCGAGGTAACCGTTTTCAAACGCGACGCAGTTATACATTATAACCGTGCCGATATTGCCCGAATCGGTCTTTGCGTAAAGGTCCCAGCCGTCGTCCGAATTTCGGTAAGCGATACAGCCGTCGAATACGTTACCGAAGCCTACGGTAAGTTTTGCCGCAAAACCGTCCGCATTCTCGCCGAAAGTTTCGTTATCGTAGTTGTTGTGCGAAGTACAATCCTTTACGAGGTTATAGCTGGGCCACTGATAAATCGAGTTATAGTCGCTGAAAGACCTGCCGAGCTGCAAACCCGTATCGCGGTTGTTGAAAAACTCGCAGTACTCGACGGTATTATAGCTTCCGCCGATATACAGTCCGTTATCGCCCGCCCCGCAAATATCGACGCCGTACCAGTAAATGTAGTCGGTATCGATTGAAACACCGCGGTTAGTGCTGTCAAAAGCCATTTCGCTGAAATCGATAAGCGCCTGCGTTTCCGTTCCCGTGTATCCGCTTGCATCCCTTTCAAGAGCTGCGTTCACAATACGGATATATTTATTGAACGTGCCGCGAATAGCGTCGCGTGACAATGAAATTTTGGTGCTAAGCCTGTAAGTACCTGGCAAAACGTATAGCGTATCGCCCGCTTGAAGCTTGGTGCCCTCTACAACGCCAGAAAGAATATCGCTGATGTTGAAGGGGTCATCGATAGTACCTGCGGCGTTACCGAAACCGCTTGCGTCGGGCCCCGCGTAATATACGTTACCGGTTTGCGTCTTAGTCTGTCC
The DNA here is from genome assembly GCA_949745625.1 of uncultured Eubacteriales bacterium. Lineage (GTDB taxonomy): Bacteria > Bacillota > Clostridia > Christensenellales > Borkfalkiaceae > Coproplasma. Next base: position 1,998 of record CATJZR010000138.1, read on the forward strand.
GAGAGCCGTATCTACAACTACTGTTTTTCTTTCGCCTATTGATTCGGCAACCTCTGGATTTCCCCTTTCAATAAAGGATACCACGCCGCCGATAACAGTCGCAGATATTGCGAGAGCCGCCATTGCAGAAAAAACTTTTTTAACTGATTTTGCTTTTTTCATTTTTACGCCCTCCTTATACCATTTCTACCTTTAAGTAGTTTATATTTATCTGCTTATCGTGCGAACCGAGGTACAGCACCGTAGCTGCCGAAATATCGAGCGTGAATGTGTATTCCACAACTTCGGAACCGGTAGGCTGCGTGCTTGAAGATGCAAGCACAGTGCCGTCGGCATTCAGAACGTCTATATATCTGCCTTCGTTCGAACTGGAATATTTGACGGTGATTTTTACCTGTCCCTGCTTGACGTTTACAAGCAGCGAATTTTCAGTCGTCTTTGCCGCACCTTGAAGCTGAAGAACGCGCACACCGCCTATATCAGTTAGCCTGTTCGCAACAAGCGAGCTGGACGACTTCGTTACGGAAATCCCCGTGGAGGCGCCGCTTACATCAGTAATTTCTACGGGCGCGGAAGCCGAAGCCTTTGCTAAATCCGCTTTTTCAAACTTCGCCGTATCGGTAAAGTCTGCATCGCAAATTATCTTTGCGGGGTCGTCTACGTTGTCTTCCATAGTAATGGAATGAATTCTGCAGCCTCTGTTAAAATCCGAATTGGGTTCGGAAATTATCGAATAAGTACCGGGCTTTGTAATGGTGAACGTAAGCTCGGAAACAGAGGTGCCGTTAACGAGGTATACGTTTTCGGTTGCGTCCAAAGAGATATTTACGTTATTTACGTCATAGGTGGCGGGAACGTAATTTTTACCTTCGTCCTGCAAGCCGACCCTCGACTTGTTCGAGCTGCCCGTCGAGCTGTAACCGACGGTTATGGTACCTACTCCGTCGAAGTTTACGTTAAAGCCTCTGCCCTTAATCTCCACGACGTTCGCGCCGGTGCCCCATTTGTCTTTATTCCTGTATTTTGCCGTACCGTCGCCGAGCTTTAAGAACGAGTTAGGTCCTTTAAGGTCGCTCTGCTTTAAGTCGGTCTGGTCCCCACCCATTGCGGAGTTATCTATCGCATCGTAATCGTAGGTGTTTACTATCTTGCCGTAAACTCTCGTTACTGAATAGGTTATTTCCACAGATTTGGATATTGCATCACCCTTTGCGTTGTAGTCGGTATATTTAACGTCCGTTTTTACGTTTTCGGCAACGGTCATAGTGTCAATCTTAAATTCACACTCGTCAGCGGTTATTTCCTTGACCGCACCAGACGCATAAGTCGCCGCGAAAATCCAGGTTTGCGAAATTACGTCCTCGCCCATACTCTGGGTGAAGGTGCCGCTCTTTACTTCAAAGCTTAGCATGTCGTCGTTAACATAAACGAGCACGAACGCGGAACGCATATAACCGGGATACAGGTCAGAAGCCTTTTCAGCCCAAATGGCATACGCGCCGCGGCCGACGGTAGCCTTACCGCCGGTGAGAGCGATTTCTTCCTTGCCCTTGTAAAGCTTTACGGTACAGCCGTCGATTGCGTCGCCCACCGTTCCGTACGCGTCGACCGCCTTGACGACGATTTTTGAAGTATCTATTTCAACCGTTTGCTGCGCCGCGGTAAGCGTATACGTATCGGGGGTACCTTCCGCAAGCTCGACTATCAAACCGTCCGAAGGCGTTCTGACCTCGACCTCGTAGCTTCCGTCCTTGGTTACTTCCTCATAAGTATAGCTGACCGATATAGTGTATCTGCCTACTACGCCCTTTTTAAACGCCGAACCGTCAAC
>CATJZR010000139.1 GCA_949745625.1 uncultured Eubacteriales bacterium
GGGACGGTTATATGCCGTCCCTTTTTTCAGCCGACTTTTCGTGCGAAAGAAATGAAAAACTTTTTTACAACCAAAAGACTGTGCCGTGCGGGAATTATTGCCGCGCTGTACGTTGCGCTGACCTACGCGTTCGGCGCGATTGCCTATCAGGGCGTGTTGCAAATCCGCCCAGCCGAAGCGTTGACGATACTGCCGCTGTTCTTTCCCGAAGCGGTGCCCGCGCTTTGGATAGGGTGCATGCTTGCGAACCTTGCATCGCCTTTTATCGCCTTTGACGTTCCCCTCGGCGGACTGGCAACGCTGGTCGCGGCGCTATTGACATACGGCGCAGGCAGACTGATTAAAAACAACGTAGCAAAGGTCGCCATCGGCGGACTGTTTCCCGTGCTTGTCAACGCCTTTGTTATACCCGTGGTAATAGTCTTTCTTTGCGGCGGAGACGAGGGATATGCCTCGGCGAATATAGCATATTGGAGCTATTTCGGCTCGCTTTGCGCAACCGAAGCGCTTTGGGTCTACGGACTGGGAATACCTATGTACATAGCGATATACGGACTGCGCAAAAAGGGGGTTACCGCCTTTTGCGACGCAGAGAAAAAGCCGCCCGTAAGCGAGAGCTGAACGAATAGAAAAAAGCGCACCGACCGTGCGCTTTTTTTACGAATACAATAAAATAACGCAGCGGAATTCGCTGCGTTACTATATCAGGTCTGCACCAAAAAATTCGATTTAAAATCGATAAAGGAGTGGCTGAAACTCATACGCCTACTTTGTCAGGGAACGTGTCAGAGACATTCGGTCAATTATGCGTTGCTCACGAAAAAAATAATTATAAGTTTTTATAATGGTGCGCCTCGATACCGAAATTATGCAAATAAATTAACTATGCGTTTATGTTTTTTTACCGCATACAGATACGTTTTGTATGCGCCGCTGTTTTTTCTCTGCTCTGCGTAAAACAAAGCCAAATCGCTTCGGTCTACCATTGCAAGGTTACGAAAATATATTGCCGTATACCAATAATCGAAATGCTTTGTCGGGCACTCTAACGCTTCGTACTCTTTTCGTACGAACCATCTCGGCGGCTTTGCAAGCTGCTTTTCAAGCGCAAAACAAAATACTCTTTCGATATTAAGCATCGGGTCGGCGTTTTTCTTTTCGGTTACAAGGTCATAGCACAAATCGTCAAAATCGCTTCTGCCGCCAAACAGAAAAATTCTTACGCCGTCCTGTATTGCCCTGTCTATTTCCGTTCTCGTTCTTTCAATCAGCTCGTCCGTTATATCAACGACGCAGTGTCCGAAACACGAGCAGGTTTTAATAGCTGCCGTCATAAAAAAAGATGCCGCCCCCTTGCGAGAGCGACACCGTAGAATGTACCTCTCGCATAGCTGCGACACTATTGAGGGGTCTCTGTTATCCATACTATTATGATATTACAATTTCAAATAAACCCGACCGCGATACCGTACATTACTACCATTAGTATCGTCGGTTTTATTCAAAATTAAAGATAGTATCCAGTAAAAAATAATAGAGTATTGTATTCTCAATAATGTCGCATTGCTATTATAGCACGTGCGCAAGAAAATTTCAAGGATTATTAATGCAAAAATTAAAAAGTCCGCCACTAAACGCAGCGGACTTAAACTATTTGCAATTTTTCTTTAAGGTTTCAAGGCATTGCCAAAGCTCGTCGGGTATGCGCGAGCCTATTTCATTGTAATACCTTTCAATTTCGTTCGCCTCGGCAAGCCAGCTTTGCTTGTCCACCGCAAGCAGCTCGTCAAGGTCTGCGGTTATACCCTCGGTGTCTATATCCTCGGGGCGTGGTACGTAGCCTATCGCGGTTTCAACCGCGCCCACCGAGCCGTCGCATCGGCGCAAAATCCATTCCAGCACTCGCATATTGTCGCCGAAGCCGGGCCACAAAAAGCTACCGTCCTTTGCCTGTCTGAACCAGTTTACGTTAAAGATAGCGGGAGGGTTGGTCGCCTTTTTGCCCATATCAATCCAGTGCGCGAAATAGTCGCCTATATGATAACCCGCAAACGGCTTCATTGCCATGGGGTCATGGCGGAGAACGCCCGTCGCGCCCGCGGCGGCAGCGGTCGTTTCCGACGACATTGCCGAGCCGACGAACACACCGTGATTCCAGTCGCGCGACTGGTAGACGAGCGGAGTAGTCGAAGCGCGTCTGCCGCCGAAGATTATCGCGGAAAGCGGTACGCCCGTTACGGAATTAAACTCGGGCGAAATGCACGGGCAGTTTTCCGCGGGCGCGGTAAAGCGCGAGTTGGGGTGGGCCGCGCAGCCCTTGCCGTTCCACGGTTTACCTGTCCAGTCGATAAGGTGCGCGGGCGGCTGTTTGGTCAGCCCTTCCCACCACACGGTCATATCGTCGGGATTGAGCGCGACGTTTGTAAAAATCGTTCCGTGCAGGGTCGATTGCAGAGCGTTGTAATTGCTGCGTTCGTTGGTGCCGGGAGCTACGCCGAAAAAGCCGTTTTCGGGATTTACCGCCCAAAGTCTGCCGTCGTCGCCGACGCGTATCCAGGCAATATCGTCGCCCACGCACTCTATCTTATAACCCTTTTCAAGGTAATGCTCAGGCGGTATCAGCATGGCAAGGTTTGTTTTTCCGCACGCCGAGGGGAATGCCGCCGCAACGTATTTTTTCGCGCCGTCGGGGAAGGTTACGCCTAAAATCAGCATGTGTTCCGCAAGCCAGCCCTCGTTTTTTCCCAGAAACGATGCTATTCTCAGCGCAAAGCATTTTTTACCCAAAAGCACGTTTCCGCCGTAAGCCGAGTTAAGTGATATTATCGTATTATCCTCGGGGAAGTGCATAATGTAACGCTTGTCGGCATCTACATCGCACTTTGCGTGAAAGCCCTTGATAAAATCGCCGTTTTCCAGTGCGTCGAGGCAACGCTTTCCTACGCGGGTCATAATGCACATATTAAGCACAACGTAGACGGAATCGGTCACCTCTATGCCGATTTTGGCAAAGCTACTGCCGACAACGCCCATGGAATAGGGTATTACGTACATAGTCCTGCCCTTCATGGCCCCGCGGGCGATTTCGCCCGCAATACGGTACGCCTTATCGGGTGCAAGCCAGTAATTGGTCGGACCGGCGTCCTCGCATTTTCGGGTACATATAAAGGTCCTGTCCTCTACGCGCGCAACGTCGTTGGGGTTGCTGCGGTGCAGGTAGCAGTCGTTTTTCAGGGCGATAAGCTCGCCGCTTTGCACGGCTTGTGCTTTAAGCCGTTCAATCTGAGCGGCGCTGCCGTCTATCCATACGATGCTGTCGGGAAGGGCAAGAGCGGCGCAGCGCTCTACAAATTCAAGCGCGGCTTTGTTTTTCGTTATAGTCATAATATAATTATACCGAAACGGGGGGTTAAAATAAAGTAAATATAGTGCAAAAATATACGAATAAATACATTTTTTGCGTTTTTTCTATGCTTATTCAGCAATATAATATATTAAAGTATAAATACGGAGTTATTTATGGGCGGTTATACTAAAAATATTGCGGTGATACGCGGACTGAAAAGCGGGTTTTCCGTGGACGGCGGGCCTCTTTCCGGGCTTGTCAAGGCGGAAAAATACGGTACGAATTTGCGCGTAGAGGTTTCTTTGATAAACTTTGCTCCGCTCAATCAGGGCAGGTACGTTTGCGCGGTTTCGGACGGTAAGTCGGTTTGCGTGCTGGACGGGCTGACCTTCGACGGCGTAAGCCCCGTCGATACGGGCAGCGGCTTTGCAGCGTTGATATGCTTTGTTAACGACGAGGTAGCGCCCGTTGCAAGTGCTGTTTGCGGCGCGTTTCATACCGCGGCGATAGGCATACGCGAGGAAATAGAAAGGCAGGAAAATATAAGAAAGTACGACCCGCCCGCGACCAAGTACGAGGACGAGGCGTTGGCGCAGGAGAACTATTATGAATTCGGGCAAGCTGATAAAGACGGTGGGTCTGTATGCGAAGATAAAAAAAAGGAAGAAGTCGGGCGTGGCATATCAGAAAATGAGGCGGCTGTATCTCACCAGACCGACGCCGCGGGAGGACTGTTCACCGGCGGAAGCTTCTACGACCGAATGAAAGAGGAAATAGAAAAGGTGCTGTCGTCTTACCCTTGCGAGGACGCTCTTGAAAAAATGGTGGAAAACTCGCGCTGGGCAAGGATAAGCTACGGCGACGGAAAGTTTTACGTATTCGGCGTGATATACGGCGGGGGAAAAGCCCAGTATATCTGCTACGGCGTGCCGTCGCAAAACCCGCTTACGCCGCCCGCAAGTTTAGAAAATTCCTCGTTCATACCCGCGTCCGAGGACGCCGTTTCGGGCTACTGGGTAATGTATCAGGACGCAAAAACCGGCGCGAGTATTAAAATAAACAACGTATAAAGACAATGAAAAGCCGTGCATAAAGCACGGCTTTAATCATGAATGCGGTTATTTAAGTCCCTTGAAGGGTTTGAAAACTATAAGGGAATATACCGTAAACAGTGCGGCGACGGCATGCACCGCAAGAAAGCTGCGGTAAACCGTATCGTTACTCATACAAATAAAATAAAGGGCGTTGAAACCCGAAAATGCGTATATCCCCCCGAATATGGCCAGGGTAATAAGCATAGCGACGCATAAATAACAGGTGTATTTCATATTACAATTATGCGCAGTTTCTATGCGGTTATGTTATCAAGCACCAATTTATCGAAATCGACGGGCTCGGCAAAGTCTCTCGGAATAAACCGCACGGTCGAAAATTTCGCGTAATTGAAGATATGAGTTTTTAACAGAACGGGGGTAGCAACGTCCATTACCTCGCATATATCCGCCAGGTAATTAAAAAATTGCGAGTAAGCAAACTTATCCACGCTTTCGTAAACGGTCTGTTTTACTATTTTCCCGTCTTTGATTATTTTCGCCCAAATTTTAAACATACCGTAATTATACCCGAATACGCGGAAAATGTAAAGCGTATCGGCGAATTAAATCGTTTGACAAAACCGTCGGTTGAGTATATAATAGAGAAAAAAAGAAATTTCGTTCCGGTTGAATAAAGTCAATCGGAATATATTTGTATTAAAAGAGGTAAATAATGGCTGAAAAGTTTGTTATGACGCAAAAGAATCTGGACGACCTTAAAAAGGAGCTTGACTATCTCGTCAAGGTAAAGCGCTTTGAAATTATCGAGCGTATTGCCGAGGCGCGCAGTCACGGCGACCTTTCGGAAAATGCAGAATACGACGCGGCGCGCGAGGAGCAGCGTTCGAACGAGGGCAAGATTGCCGAGCTCGAATACAAAATCAAAAACGCCGACGTTCGCGAAGAGGTTTCCGACAACAGCTACGTTCATTTGAACAGCGTGGTAACGGTTTACGACGACGATATGGAGGAAGAGGCGGTCTATACGATTACCTCGGTAACCGAGGTCGACGTAATGGCGGGTAAAATTTCTATCGACTCGCCCGTAGGCGCCGCGCTTATGAGAAAGCACGTTGGCGACAAGGTCACGGTTTCCTGTCCCGACGGAACAAGCTACACACTTAAAATTATAAAAATCGCGTAGGAGTATACTATGGACGAAATATTGACAACCGAGCCTACGGAGGAAGAGCTTGCCGAACAGGCGAGAATCCGCCGCGAAAAATTGCAGAAGCTTGTCGAAGAGGGCAGCAACCCCTTTGCAAAGGTCGCTTACGACGTGACCGAAAATTCGCTGTCCGTCAAAGAGAGCTTTGCTCAGCTTGAGGGAAAGACCGTTTCACTTGCGGGCAGGCTTATGTCGCGCCGCATAATGGGCAAGGCATCCTTTTCCCATATTTCAGACAGAGAGGGACAAATTCAGCTGTATATCCGCCGCGACGACGTTGGCGAAGAGGCATACGCCTCGTTTAAAAAGGACTACGACATCGGCGATATAATCGGCGTAAAGGGCTTTGTTTTCAAGACCCAGACGGGTGAAATTTCCGTTCACTGCCAGCATATAGAAATGCTTACCAAGTGTCTTCGCCCCCTGCCCGAAAAACAGCACGGACTGACAAACCCCGACATCCGCTACAGACAGAGGGATTTGGATTTGATAGTCAATCCCGACGTAAAGAAGGCGTTTATAACCCGTTCGAAAATATTCAGGGAAATCCGCTCGTTTCTGGACGGGCGCGGCTTCCTCGAAGTGGACACGCCCGTTCTGACCACCTTTGAAATAGGCGCGTCGGCGCGCCCCTTCAAGACGAGGCACAATGCGCTTGATATTGAGATGTACCTCAGAATAGAGACCGAGCTGTACTTAAAGCGGCTAATAGTCGGCGGGTTAGAGCGCGTTTACGAGGTTGGCAGAATTTTCAGAAACGAGGGTATGGACGCATTCCACAATCCCGAATTTACCACGGTAGAGCTGTATCAGGCTTACTGCGACTACTTCGATATGATGAATTTGGTCGAGGATATGTACAAGTCAATTGCCCAAAACGTACTCGGAACTACCGATATTACCTATCAGGGGACCGAGCTGCACCTCGGCGGCAAGTGGGAAAGACTGACTATGAAGCAGGCTGTCAAGAAGTACTGCGGCGCGGACTACGACGAGTGGAAAACCGATGCGGACGCGCGCGCCTGCGCAAAGAAGCTCGGCGCCGCCGTTCCAGAGGGCGAAGCTGCTACGAAGGGGCATGTGCTTATTGCGCTGTTCGACGCGTTCTGCGAGGACAAGCTTATTCAGCCCACTTTTATTTACGATTATCCCGTCGAAAACTCCCCGCTTGCAAAGAGGAAGGAGGACGACCCCGCGTTTACGCAGAGGTTCGAATACTTTATCTGCGCGCACGAATTCGGCAATTCCTTTACCGAACTTAACGACCCTATCGACCAGAAACAGCGTTTTGTAAAACAGGTAGAGGCGAAGCGGGCGCAGGAGCCGGGCTGCAATGCTCAGGTTGACGAGGACTTTATCACCGCGCTCGAATACGGCTTGCCGCCCACGGGGGGGCTTGGCTTCGGCGGCGACAGAATTGTAATGCTACTGACCGACAGCCCGACGATACGCGACGTGCTGTTATTCCCCACCATGAAGCCCAAAAAGTGAATGCTTTATATAAGCGTCGCATAGCGGTGTTGTGCTACGGCAACTTTCAGTCACTTACAACCGTGTAAGCTCTTTAGAGTTTTCCTCGCACGCCTTGTTCTGCCCGCTTATATAACCCCAACTAAATGTGATTTTAAACACTTAAACAGGAGCAATCAATGTACGAATATTGCATATATACGCAGCTTAAAAAACATTCGAGAGCATGCAAAGGCTTTCACGTTCCCGGACATAAGGCGACAGGCGAATTCAAATCGAAATTCAAGGACGCCGCTATCGACGTGACCGAGCTGCCCTATACCGACAATCTGCTTTCGCCCGACGGCGCGATAGCCAAGGCGCAGCGCGATATTGCAAAGATACTCGGCGCGGCGTGCAGCTATATCACGACAGACGGTTCGTCAAGCGGGGTGCTCGCGCTTGTATATTGCGCGTCCAAACGCGGAAACAAGCTGATAGTTTTCCGTAATTCGCACCAGAGCGTGTGGAATGCGTGCAGGCTTTTCGGCGTCGAGCCGCTTATAGTTCAGGGTGCGGAGCGCGACGGCGTTTTACAGCCTCCCGACAGTGAAGCTATCGAACGGCTGGTTTCCAACGACCAAAATATCGCGGGCGTGCTTGCCACTTCGCCCGATTACTACGGCAATATAGCTCCGCTTGCGGGCTATCGCGAAGTACTAAAAAAATACAACAGACTGTTGCTCGTCGACGAGGCGCACGGCGCGCATCTCGCTTTCGGCGATAAGGGCTACGCAGGGCAGTACGCCGACGCGTGGGTGGACGGCGCGCACAAGACTTTGCCTACGCTGACGCAGGGCGCTATAGTTTCGGTCAACAACGAGGATTTGATTGCGCCCGTAGAGGACGCGCTTTCGATGTTCCGTACTACCTCGCCCAGCTTCCCGATAATGGCGTCGGTAGAATTCGGCGTAAAGAGCATAGCGAACAAAATAAAGATATTAAACGAAGCAAAGGCGGCTGTCGCGGCGTTCAAGGCGGAGGCGGAGGGACAGTTCACGTTTTATCAGAATGACGACTGGACGAAGCTGCTTATCGACTTCAAGCCCCTCGGCATTTCCCCGCAGCTCGCGCTGGCGCGGCTTGAAAAGCGCGGCGTTTACGCGGAGTTTGCCGACGGAAGATATATACTTTTTTATCTCTCGCCCATGACGAGGGAAAAGGACCTTGCTAATCTCAAAAAGCAGCTCGAAGCGGTAATCGCCAACAAAAAATTGCAGGGCACCTACCGCGAAAAGCCCGAAATTCCCGAAAGCGAACGTTCGTATTCCTTCCAGTACGCGCTCAAAAGACAGTGTGAATGGGTCGACCTCGATAAGGCTGTCGGCAGAATGTGCGCCAAAAACGCGGGGCTTGCGCCCCCCTGTATCCCGCTTGCGGTTATCGGCGAAATGATAACGGCAGCGACGGTCAAGGCGCTTTCCCAGACTAAATCTACCTTCGGTATCAAAAACGGTCAGATTTGCGTGGTGAAAAAGTGGTAAGGGGCAAGTTCGTCACCTTCGAGGGTTGCGAGGGTTCGGGCAAAAGTACTCAGCTTAAACTGCTTGCGGCATATCTCGAACGCGAGGGTGTGCCGTTCGTTATGACGCGTGAGCCGGGCGGTAGCCCGATTGCGGAGCAGATAAGAGCAATTATTCTCGACGGTTCGAACACGGCTATGTGCGACGAGTGCGAGGCTATGCTTTACGCTGCTGCAAGAATACAGCATTTAAGGGAAAAGGTAATACCCGCGTTAGAGGGCGGGAAGCTTGTAATCTGCGACAGGTATGTCGATTCGTCGCTCGCCTATCAGGGCGTTGCGCGTGGGTTGGGGCTTGAATATGTTGCGGATATAAATAAAAAAGCATTCGAGCTTTGCACGCCCGATTTGACCGTATTTCTCGACATTGCGCCCGATAAGGCGTTCGTACGCAAGAACGGCGCGGATTTGAACGACAGAATGGAAAAGCAGGGACTCGACTTTCATAGGCGGGTGTACGGCGGATATTTACAGCTTTTGGACGAATACCCGCGGATATGCGCCGTCGAATGTAACGGAACGGAGAAAGAGACGTGCGGCAATATCGTCGCGCTGCTTAGGGAAAAAGGTATAATCGATTGAAAAAGCTGATTGAGGGTACGGCGGCGTTCGCCGCGTTTGCGGGCGACGTTGCGGCGAACAGAATATCGCACGCATATATGCTTAATTTTGCGGACGCAAAGAACGAGCGCGCCGCGCTGAAAGCTTTTGCGCTTGCATTTTTCGGCGTTACCGAAAACGACCCCGACGGCAAAAGAATTGTAAACGAAACCTTACCAGACCTTATAATTTTGCCCGAAGAGGGGAAAAAATTCAATGCCGACGCGGCTGCGCGGCTGCTTGCCGACAGCGTGTTAAAGCCGCTTGAAAGGGACAAAAAACTTTTCGTGATTTGCAGCTTCAACGACGCGGCGGCGATAATTCAGAACAAGCTGTTAAAGACGCTGGAAGAGCCTGCGGACGGCGTGCATTTTTTGCTTGGCGCGACCGCGCCCGCCTCTGTGCTGGACACGGTCAAGTCGAGGGTTAAAACACTTACGATACCTCCGTTTTCCGAAAGCGATATTTGGGCGGCGCTCGAAAGAAAGGGGAGCAACCCGCTCAACGCAAAAGCGGCACGCAGCTGCGGAGGCGTGTTCGGTGTTGCCGAAGGCATGGTGGAAGGCGGCTGGTTTGCCGAGGTTGAGGCGGCTGCGCAGGAAATATGCTCGACGGAGGATATAGGCAGAATCGGCGAGGTCGCCGCAAAGTACGGCGATATTAAATACAAAACCGAGCTTTTGAACGCAGTTGCGCTGAATTACCGCAATGCGCTGGTTAACGGCGGAAAGCTTCAACCCGCAGCGCTTGCGTACGCGGTCAGGTGCGCGGACAGGGCAAACAGAGACTTGAAATTCAATGCGTTTTTTCAGGGATTGCTGTACGACCTTATGCTGCGCGTTATAGAGGAGAACGAGAAATGGTTAAAATTACGGGGGTAAGCTTTACCGAGAACGGAAAAATTTATTATTTTTCGCCCGGTAAAAACAGTGAAAAGTACGAAAAAGGTATGGGCGTAATCGTCGAAACCGCCCGCGGTCTGGAATTTGCGAAAATAGTTTTGCCGCACGGCGAGGTTGCGGAGGAAAGAATTGTTCCGCCGCTGCGTCCCGTGGTGAGAATAGCGTCTCAGCGCGACCTCGAAACGGTAAAAAGAAACGCCGAGCGCAAGCCCGATGCCATGCGGCAGGCTCAGGAAAAAATAGAAAAGCACAAGCTGGACATGAAGCTGATTGACTGCGATTTCGCGTTCGACGGAGCAAAGGTTGTGTTTTACTATTCCTCGCCCGCCCGCGTCGATTTCAGAGAGCTGGTCAAGGATTTGTCCGCACTGTTCAAAATGAGAATAGAGCTCAGGCAGATAGGGATACGCGACGAGATTAAAATGATAGGCGGCATAGGCGCATGCGGCAGAGAGTGCTGCTGCTCGGCTTGTCTGCCCGACCTTAAAAAGGTAACGATTAAAATGGCAAAGACGCAGAACCTATCGTTGAACCCCTCTAAAATTTCGGGGCTTTGCGGCAGGCTGATGTGTTGCCTCGCCTACGAGAACGACTATTACGCCGAGGCGGGTAAACATATTCCCAAGGTCGGTACCGAGGTCGGAACGCCCGACGGCAGGGGAACGGTAGTCAATGTGAATATGCTTAAAATGGAAGCGCGCGTAAAAATCGAAGATAAGAAAAAGGATATAGTGGCTTACCACGACTATCCCGTGGATAAAATAAAATTCAGATGCCCCCGCGCAGAGGAAAACGACGCTGAGGCAGAGAGCAAGGAAAAAGGCAAAGAAAAAATAAAAGAAAAATAAAAATTTCTGCGGCGTAGCCTTTACAGCTTTAAAAAGTTGTGATATACTTTAACACGATAGCGTAAGCTATTTTAAATCTATTTGGAGGAATTTTCAATGGCACATTCTATTACGGATGAATGCGTAAGCTGCGGCGCGTGCGCAGGCACATGCCCCGTTGAGGCTATTTCCGAGGGCGCGGATAAGTACGTGGTTGACCCTGACGTTTGTATCGACTGCGGAGCTTGTGAAGACGTATGCCCTACCGGCGCAATACACGCCGACTAACTTAGGGACGGAAAGGCGGGGGATATTCAACCCCCGCCTTTTTCTATACGCAAGGCGGGTAAAAGTTGCTTAAAGACGGCGAGGTCCTCGAAAGCTTTTACGGGGACAAACAAATAATTCAGAACGTGAATTTATATCGTTTTACCTCGGACAGCATATTGCTGTCCCGCTTTGCGCGCGCGAAAAAGGGCGACAGAGTCGCCGATTTCTGCTCGGGCAGCGGGGTGGTCGGGTTTCACTTTCTTTGTCTTAACGCGGGCATATCATCGCTTGATTTGTTTGAAATGCAGCCCGCACTTGCAGAAATGAGCGGGCGCACCGCAAAGCTTAACGACTTTAAATGTAGCGTCCACTGTTGCAAAATTCAGGAAATCGGTCGGGAATACGACGATATGTTTTCTCTCGTGCTATGCAATCCGCCTTACGAGAGGTCGGGCTTCGAAAACGAGGTTTACGAGCGCGCGGTTTGCCGCAAGGAAATAACCGTGACTCTTGCCGAAATAGTAAACGCCGCGTACCGCGCGTTGAAATTCGGCGGAAGGTTTGCCGTAATTAACCGCGCCGACCGCACGGCGGAGCTTATATATCTTTTGAAGTCGCGCGGGTTAGAGCCGAAAAGACTGCAGTTTGTTACCGGCGTGAGCGGCGCAAGACCATATCTTGTCATGGTCGAAGCGGTCAAGGGCGGTAAAGAGGGAATAGAAATTTTACCCGAGGTTGTCAATGGCAAATAAGAAAAAGGGAATGTTTAGGCGGTTTGCCGCTTTCTATAAACCGCACACAAAGCTGTTTGCAATAGATATGTGCTGCGCGTTTATAATTTCGGTTTTTAACCTCGCGTATCCTTATCTGACAAAAGAAATCATCAATAACTACGTTCCGAACAAGCTATTAAATTATCTGCTTATCGGGACAAGCGCGCTGCTCGTTATGTACGGTATAAAGGCGGGATTGAATTACGTTTTGCAGTACTGGGGTCATCTCGTAGGTACGAGAATACAAAAGGATATGCGCAAGCAGCTTTTCGAGCATTTGCAGGGTATGCCGTTCAAGTATTTCGACGACAATAAAACGGGCGTTATAATGAGCCGTATGACCAACGACCTTTTTGAAATTTCCGAGCTTGCACACCACGGCCCCGAGGATGTATTTTTGTCTCTCGTGACGATTATCGGCGCTTTCATTCTTTTATCGTTCACCAACGTATATCTTGCACTCATTGTGTTCGCACTCGTTCCGCTTTCTATGATTTTTATTCTGCTTATGCGCCGCAGACAGCAGCGCGTATATAAGGAGGTCAGAGTTGCGACGGGCGAATTTACCGCAGATATAGAAAGCTCGCTTTCCGGTATAAGGGTATCGCGCGCGTACGCCGCGGAGGAACACGAAAAAGAGAGGTTTGAAAGCTTTAACGCCGCCCTTGCGGGAGCTAAGGGCAAACAGTATAAGGTAATGGGCGAGTTCCATTCCGTAACCACGTTCTTTCTGGATATTCTGTACTTTGCCGTACTTCTTGCGGGCGGACTGTTCTTCTATTACGGCAAAATCGACGTCGGTGAATTTACCGCGTTCGTGCTGTACATTTCAGTGCTTATCACTCCCGTGAGGACTATGCGCGACATTTACGACAATATTAAGGACGGCACAACGGGCTTTGCGCGGTTTTGCGAAATTATGGACGAGTCGTGCGAAGAACAGGCGGAAAACGCAATCAGACCCGATACGATAAAGGGAGATATAGTCTTCGACAACGTCGACTTTTCCTACGGTGAAAAGGACGTGCTGCATAACTTCTCTATGCGCGTCGGTGCGGGCAAGACGGTTGCGCTTGTCGGTCCGTCGGGCGGAGGCAAGACCACCGTCTGCCATCTCATTCCCCGCTTTTACGATATTTGCGGCGGAAAAATCACAATAGACGGAAACGACCTCTCGCAGATAGATTTGCACACTCTTAGAAAAAACGTCGGAATAGTTCAGCAGGACGTCTTTTTATTCAACGGAACGATTAAGGAAAATATTGCTTACGGCGATTTCGAAGCCGACGACGAACGCATTATCGAGGCGGCGAGGCTTGCGAATATCGACGAGTATATCCGCTCCCTTCCGGACGGCTACGATACATGCGTAGGCGAGAGGGGAGTAAAGCTTTCGGGCGGGCAGAAGCAGCGCGTTGCGATAGCGAGGGCGTTTTTGAAAAATCCGCCGGTCCTCATTTTAGACGAGGCGACCAGTGCGCTTGACAACGCAACGGAAATGCAGATACAGCAAGCGCTTTCGAAGCTTGCCGAAGGGCGCACCACGATAGTGGTTGCGCACAGACTTTCAACCGTAAAAAACGCCGACGAAATACTCGTGGTCGACGGCGGAAAAATTATCGAGCGCGGCACGCACGGCGAGCTTTTGAAAAAGGGCGGGCTGTACTGCGATTATTACAACTATCAATTCAGGGAAAACGTATAATGGTATATTTCGTGGCGACGCCGATAGGCAATTTAAAGGATATTACCGTACGCGCGCTTGAGGTGCTGCGCTCTGCGGACGTCATTTTCTGCGAGGACACGCGGCACTCGATAAAACTGTTAAACGCGTACGAAATTAAAAAGCCGCTTAAAAGCTGCCATAAGTTCAACGAGCGCGAGGCGGCGGAAAAAATTATTGCCGAGGCTGAGGCGGGCAGAGAAATAGCTGTAATTTCGGACGCGGGAATGCCGGTGATTTCAGACCCGGGCAATACGGTCTGCGCCGCATTAAAGGAGGCGGGCGTGGAGTATACCGTAGTCCCCGGGGCGAACGCGTTTTTGTCCGCGCTGATACTTTCCGCTTTTCCCGCGGAGAGGTTTGCTTTTTTGGGCTTTCTTTCCGACAGACAGGGCGAGTGCAGGGCACAGCTTGAAAAATACAAAAATCTCGATATGACGTTGTGTTTGCACTGCGCCCCGCAGGATATTGACCGCACCGTATCCGCCGCCTATTCGGCGCTTGGCGACAGGCGTGCGTGTGCGGTGCGCGAGATAACCAAAATACACGAGGAGACGGTTGCGTTCAACCTTTCCGAGGGGCTTGCGGGCGAAAAGCGCGGCGAATACGTGCTGATAATCGAGGGCGCGGGCGAGTCGGAAAATCCGCTTAACTCTTTGTCTGTCGAGGCGCATTTGCTAAGCTATATGCGCGGGGGAATGGACAAAAAAGACGCAATAAAGCGGGTTGCAAAGGATAGGGGCGTTCCGAAATCCGAAATATATAAATACTCTGTTAATATAGGTGACAAATATGTCTGAAAAGAAAAAAGACGAAGAAGGCAAGCTGACGATTTACGAATACGAACAGAAATACGCAAAGCGCGAAAACGCGCGGGGCGCGCGGTTGCTGCTTACAATCTTAGCTGCAGCGACTGGTGTTTTCCTTTTCTTTTGTCTGTTCTCGATAACCATGCGCGTTTACGAAATTAATATGTACGCGGGCATAGGGGTCGCGGCGGCAAGCGTGCTTGTATACATACTGCTGTTTATCGTTCCGCTCGTCAAGATTATGAAAATGGAATATTTCGTAGTCAACGTCAATGCCCGCACCGCAGCGGCGGCAAAGGCGCACAACAAAAAGGTTCGGCGCAGGATTGCAGATAAAATTATAGAGCTTACGGCAAAGGTAGAGGGTGTCGGCTGGTATGATTCCGAGACGGTCGGCAAGCTTGCCATAGCCGTAAAGACCGATAACGATAAGGGTATAATGAGCTGCCTTTCCGAGTTGTACTCGGGCTCGGTCAAAAAGAGCGCAAAGGACTTGATTTTCAAATCCTCGTTAAAGTCCGGTATGTATTCGGCGCTGTCGCAGACCAACAAGGTGGACGGCATGTTGGTTGCGGTAATTAATTTGCAGCTGGTAAAGGACTTGATATTTCTTTACGGCTTCCGTCCGTCCGACCCCAAGCTGGTCAGGATATTTGCAAGAATTTTGCAGAACTCGCTTATCGCCTACGGATTGGGCGGCGCGAAGATAGGCAACTCCGTTGTTCAGACTATGGGCAATGCAGTAAAAGGAATTCCACTTCTCGGCTCGGCTATTTCCACTCTTGTGGATTCGTCGGTGCAGGGGTTGACCAACGGCGTGCTTACTACGGTTATCGGCTATCAGACGATAAAGTACTTAAACAACGAGTATAAGTTGCAGGAGCTTCTCGACGGAATAGAAATTCTCGAAAGCGATGAAGAATTCAAGGAAGCCTGCGAAGAGCTTGAAAAAGAACTGAAAAAAGGAAAGAAGCTGCCGCAGGCGGTATGAGGTGATAAAAATGAAAGATTTAGAGCTTATCGAAAAATTATGTAATGCGCGCGGGGCTTCGGGCTTCGAAGACGAGGTGGTTGCAATCGCCCGCGAATACTGCAAGGGTTTTGCAACTTTTAAAGAGGACAGCATGCGCAACCTCTATATATACCCCGACTACAACGAGGGCGGTCGACCTCTCGTGATGCTTGACGCGCACTCGGACGAGGTCGGTTTTATGGTTCAGGCAATAAAGCCCGACGGTACGCTTCGCATTGTGCCAATAGGCGGCTGGAACGAAAAAAGTCTGCCCTCGTCAAAGGTTCAGATTCGCACTTCGTCGGGATATATCAGCGGGGTAATTGCAGCGGGTTCGCCCCATTTGATGACCGCCGAGCAGCGCAACGCGCCCGTAAGTTATGAAAATATCGTAATAGATATAGGCGCGACGAGCGATAAAGAGGTTGCGGAGTACGGTGTTGAGGTGGGCGCGCCGATAGTGCCGCTTTCGCCGTTCGAATACGACGGTAAGCACGGCGTGCTGCACGGTAAGGCGTTCGACGACAGACTGGGCGTAGCTGCGCTGTTGCAGTGCTTAAAGAAATTGAAGGGAGAGCGTCTGAGCGTGGATATTGTGGGCGTAATCTCTTCACAGGAAGAGGTCGGCGAGCGCGGAATAACCGCCGTGATGCACAATATCAAGCCCGACGCGGCAATCTGCTTCGAGGGCGGTCCCGCGGACGATACCTCCGCACCCGCTTATATGGTACAGGACGGACTGCGCCGCGGAGTTATGCTTCGCTACATGGACAGAACCGTTATTTGCACGCCGCGCTTTAACGAGCTGGCAAAATCTGTCGCGCAGAGCAGAGGTATAAAGCATCAGCTTGCCGTCCGCTCGGGCGGCGGTAACAACGGTGCGTATATAGTTTCGTCAAACGGCGGAACGCCCGTTATTGTCGCAAGTATACCGGTAAGGTACATTCATACATTTAACTGCATAGCTGCAATCGACGACGTGGAAAGCTGTGTCAGCCTCGGCGTCGGCGTATGCGCAAGCCTTAACAGAGAGATAATAGAGAGGTTTTAATGAAGGAAGTTTTTCCCGGGCGCAAGCTGTCTAAAAGAGGAACGCTGTTCTACCTTTTGCGTGGAAGCGCCGGCGTGTTTATCGCAAGTATTATTGCGGGCGCGCTGGTTACCGTTCTGTCGTTGCTCGTGCCCGAAATAATTAATTTCACGGTAGACAGTGTTCTCGGAAACGAACCTGTTTCCGACGGATATGCGGGCTTGGTAACCGCGATAGGCGGTGTCGGCTATTTAAAGGAAAACTTGTGGATAATCGCCGTCGCGCTGCTCGGTTGCGCGCTTCTTACGGCAGCGTTTACCTACGCAAGAATGTTTTTAACTACATACGCGAACCAGATTTTTATGCGCAGAACGCGCGATACGCTGTTTTCGCATTTGCAGCGCCTGCCTTTAAGCTGGCACGTTCAGCACCGCACGGGCGACATTATTCAGCGTTGTACCTCGGATGCGGACACTATTTCCAATTTCGTGGCAAATCAGCTTATCAGTCTTTTCAGAATACTGCTTTTAATGCTGTTTTCACTTGTGTTTATGTTTATGAAAAATGCCCGTCTTGCGGCGATAGCTTCGGCGTTTATTCCTTTTATCGTCGGGTACTCGTTCATCTTTCACCTGCGTGTAAGAAAGCGTTTTAAAAAGTGCGACGAGGAGGAGGGCGTGCTTTCGACAATCGCGCAGGAAAACTTCACGGGCGTGCGCGTCGTGCGCGCGTTCGGAAGAGAGCGCTACGAGCGCGACAGATTCGAAACGCAAAACACCTATTACACCGGACTTTGGACGAAGACGATGCGTCTGCTTGCGACGTTCTGGACTACAGCGGATTGTTTGGCCTCGGTGCAGGGGCTGAGCATAGTCGTTGCCGGCACGGTTTTCTGTGTAAACGGCAGCCTGACTACGGGCGAGCTTATCGCGTTTATTTTCTACAATACCATGCTTGTATGGCCGGTTCGCCAGCTCGGCAGAATAATATCGAATATGAGCAAGGCGGGCGTTTCGCTCGGACGTATCGGCGAAATACTCAACGGCACCGAGGAGGACTACGGCGAAAAACAGTCGCTTTCGGGAGATATAGAGTTTAAAGGCGTCGGGTTCGAATATGAAAAGGGCAAGCCCGTTTTAAGCGATATAAGCTTTACCGTTCCCGAGGGTAGCGTACTCGGAATTTTGGGCGGTACTGGCAGCGGTAAATCAACGCTTACTTATTTGTTGGACGGACTATATGCCCCGACGAAGGGTGAAATATATATCGGCGGCAAGCGCATTTCCGAAATTTCGCCCGCAACGCTGAGAAGCAATATCGGGCTTATGCTGCAAGACGGACATATCTATTCGGGCACTATCGGCGAGAATATAGCGCTTGCGGTAGACGGCGCGACCGAGGCGGATATAAAGCAGGCTGCAAAGGAGGCTTGCATAGACGGCAATATAGAAGGTTTTGCAAACGGCTACGATACGGTAGTCGGCGAGCGCGGAGTCACGCTTTCGGGAGGACAGAAGCAGCGCGTCGGTATAGCGCGCACCCTGCTCAGAAAAACTCCCTATCTGATTTTCGATGATTCGCTTTCCGCTGTCGACAGCGAGACGGATGCGGCTATCCGCGCCAACCTCAACGAAAAATTTAAGGGTGCGACGGTTATTATCATTTCGCACAGAATCAACACGGTTATGCACGCCGACAATATTATAGTGCTCGACGGCGGCAAGATTGCAGAAAGCGGCACAAATGCCGAACTTTTGGAAAAGGGCGGCATTTACAAGAGCATTTATGATTTGCAGTTCCAGTTGCCCGACGAGCTTAAAGGAGGTGCGGTATGACGGAAAAAGTCAAAGCCGAAGGCGCGCCTAAGCTGAGATTTTTCGGGCTCGGGAAGGTTCTGCCCTTTCTTGCGGTACATAAAAAGCTGTATCTGACCATCGTTTTATGCGTCATTCCCGTAATGGGTTGCAGCACCGTTTTGCCGCTGTTTCAAAAGTATGCAATAGACAACTTTATTGCAAATGACACGCTTGACGGTTTCGTGCCGTTCGTGGTGCTGTATGCGGCAATGATAGTTTTCTCTTGCGCGTTGGATTTCGTCAGCTCGTATAGCTGCTCTAAGCTTGAGCTTTGTCTCTTAAGGGATATGCGCCGCAGCGCGTTCAATCATTTGCAGACGCTTTCGGTGTCGTATTTTAACGTGACCGGCGTCGGTAAAATCCATGCAAGAGTGATGAGTGATACGAGCAGTATCGGTTCGGTTATCGCGTGGGACAGCTATCAGGCAATGAGCAACTTTATTTACGTCGTAACCGCGGTTGCGATAATGTTTACGCTGGACGCGATACTCACGCTTTGCGTGCTAGCGCTGGTACCTTTGAGTATTCCCGTGGTAATTTACTTCCATAAAAAGCAGACCAGGTACAACCGAAAGGTAAGGGAAACCAACTCGCTTATTACAGGCGGGTTTAACGAGGGTATTACGGGTGTCGAAACAACGAAAACGCTTATCGTCGAGGACAAGCTTGACAGGCGCTTCTTCGGGCACACGGGCGAAATGAAAAAGCAATCCGTGCGTCTCGGGCATCATCGCGCGCTGTTCACGGCGATAACCTCGTTTATAGTATCTGCAGCGGTTGCAATAGTACTTTGGTACGGCGGAATTATCACCGTTAGGGGCGTAATAGTAATAGGTACGCTTTCGGTGTTTATGACCTATGCGCAGGGCATAGTCGAGTCTGTGCAATTCGTTGCCGATGCGGTGTCCGATTTGGTAACGATAAAGGTAAATATCGAGCGTTATACCGCGCTTATGGAAACACGAACCGACGTCAATGACAGCCCCGAGGTTGTGGAAAAGTACGGCGACAGCTTCAACGAAAAGCGCGAAAACTGGGAGCCGCTTGTCGGCGATGTGGAATTTAAGGACGTTTCATTTAAGTATCCCGACGGCGACGAGTACGTATTAGAACATTTCAATTTAAAGGTAAAACAGGGCACTACGGTTGCAATTGTCGGCGAAACAGGCGCGGGCAAATCCACTCTTGTAAACCTTGTGTGCAGGTTTTTCGACCCGACCGACGGCGCAGTGCTGATTGACGGCAGGGACGCGCGCGAACGCAGCGTCCAGTGGCTTCACTCAAATATAGGATACGTTTTGCAAGTGCCGCACCTGTTTTCCGGTACGGTACGCGAAAACCTTTTGTACGGCAAGCCCGACGCAACCGACGCGGAAATGCAGGCGGCAGTCAAAAGCGTCAATGCCGAGCGCATAATCGAGCGGCTGGGCGGGTACGATTCGCAGATAGGCGAGGGCGGAAACACCCTTTCAATGGGTGAAAAGCAACTGCTGTCGTTCGCGCGCGCAATACTTGCAAATCCATCTATTTTCGTTTTGGACGAGGCAACCTCGTCGGTGGATACTATTACGGAAAACCTTATTCAGCGCGCCATAGATACGCTTATGGAGGGAAGAACCAACTTCGTAATAGCGCACAGACTTTCGACGATACGCAATGCCGATATAATCCTTGTGGTCAACGACGGAAAGATTATCGAGCGCGGAAACCACGACGAGCTTATGCGTAAGCGCGGTGAGTACTTCGATTTATATTTGCGCCAGTTCCGCGAGGAGACGGTGAAAAAGTCAATATAAAAACCGCGGAAATATCCTGCGGCAAATAGCAACCCCGCGGGACAATTACCCGCGGGGTTTAGTAATTTACTTTATCTATAACGCCGCCGCCGAGACAGGCGGACTCGTCGTAAAATACGGCGTACTGTCCCTCGGTGACGGCCCGTTGGGGGCAGTCGAACTGTACCTCGGCGCGGTCGCCGTTTATGGTAACGCGCACCTTTTGCTCGCCCTGGCGGTATCTGAATTTCGCCGTACATTCAAAGCTTCGCGGCGGGGTATAACCTATCCAGTTGAGGTTTGTAACTAAACAGGACTTGGAATACAGAGGAGCCTCGTCCCCGTGGGAAACGTACAGTATATTGTTTTCAAGGTCCTTGCGGACGACAAACCACCTGCCGTCCTCGCCGCGTCTGCCGCCGAGGTCAAGTCCTCTGCGCTGACCTATGGTGTAGTACATAAGCCCGATATGCTCGCCGACTGTCTCGCCGTCAAGCGTGACTATTTTTCCCGATTGCGCGGGTAAATAGTTTTGTAAAAACTTTCTGAAATTGCGTTCGCCGATAAAGCATATCCCCGTGGAATCCTTCTTTTCGGCGGTTGTAAGCCCGTGCTTTTCGGCAAGCGCGCGCACCTCGTTTTTGTTTAGCGCGGCGAGAGGGAAAAGCACGTTTGAAAGCTGTTCCTCCCGCACCTGATTTAAAAAATAGGTCTGGTCCTTGCCCGCGTCCGCCGCCTTTAAAAGTCGGGTTACAGAACCGTGTTCTATGCCGCAGTAATGTCCCGTGGCGATATAGTCCGCACCCATAGAAAGCGCGTAATCACGGAACGGTCCGAACTTTATTTCACGGTTGCACAAAACGTCGGGGTTGGGCGTTCTGCCCGCCCTGTATTCGGATAGAAAGTATTCGAAAACCCGCTCGTAATACTGCTTGGAAAAATTGACGCTGTAATACGGAATATTAAGCGTCGCGCAAACGCGCCGAACGTCCGCAAAATCCGCGTCCGCCGTGCACGCGCCCTGCGCGCTTTCCTCCTCCCAGTTCAGCATATACAGCCCTATTACGTTGTAGCCCTGCTGTTTTAAAAGCAGCGCGGCGACGGAAGAGTCGACCCCGCCGCTCATTCCTACCACTGCGGTTTTCATAGTCCGATTATATCACACCGCACAAAAAGACGCAAACAAAAACGCAGCAGTATACAGCTGCGTTTTTTTGTTTGCCTTATAATCAGACGTGTTTTTCCATAAAATGGTCCAACACGCATAAAAAATTACTATGCTTTGGGTTTTCATGATTTGAAGACAAAGTGTTCTGCGTCGCTTTACACAAACCTTTTGTTCTTCTGAATTTATCGGATTCCGCAAGCTTTTCGGAACGGTTAACTCTTTTATGTAAAAACACTTCCTCAATATCTCTGAAAAACCAAATTAAATGATAATTCAGTTCGTCGCAAAACTCTTTGATTTTTCTGTTTTGATCTATTACATCGCCGTCTGCAATGTCATCGGCATCGATACAATAAACAACGTGTTTTTCATCAAAATCACCGGAAAAGTGTCTTTTGATTTGCAGGGCGACGGATTTTTTATTATAATTGCCCTTTCCG
This sequence comes from uncultured Eubacteriales bacterium, assembly GCA_949745625.1. Taxonomy (GTDB): domain Bacteria; phylum Bacillota; class Clostridia; order Christensenellales; family Borkfalkiaceae; genus Coproplasma. Next base: position 21,825 of record CATJZR010000139.1, read on the forward strand.
TTCATATAGGCGTACGCAATTTTTATATTGTTATCGATTACGTAAAATTCACGTATGGCTTTGTCAATATATTTATTATCGGTTTGAGCTTTTTTATCGGTTTCAACACAAAATACGACTAATTTCATTTTTGTTCATCCCCGAAAACACCCAAAAAGCTGAAAGCCTCGATATTGAAAGGTGAGTATTTAATAAGACCTTTGCTATATTGTGACGCGGGAGTGTAATGTCCGTTTTTGGTCCACGAAACAAGCCGCGAATCGGATGAAAGGAAATCTATGGAATTATTAGCTGTTTTGAGTACGTCCATCGGGGCTAAGTTGTGGGTGGTAAAAATAAACTGTCCGCGCGAATATTGCATAATGTAATCTACTAATTTAACTAATAATACGTCGTGGATATTCGCATCAAACTCGTCTATAAAAACAATACTTCCTCTGTTTAAATCGCTTAGTGCGGAATATAAATTAATTAATTTTTTTATTCCCGTACTTTCGAAATTTTCGCTTATTCTTTTGTCTTTATATACTAATATTTTTTCGCACTCATAGTAATCGCCGTTTTCGTCCTTTCTAATTTCTATGTCAACCAAATCATCGTTGAAAATTTTTAAAAACGAACACATATTGCCGATATGCTTTTTGTAACTTTCAAGGTTGTTTTTATGCACTCTTTGAGTGTTGAGGCAGGACAACATCTTGCCTTGATTGTTGCCGGAAGACGCCTGTTTTATATTTTGCGGTGTGTGCAGGTTTATCAAATCGTTGATTTGCTCCAAAAAATTGCCGCTTATAAAGCGGTCGCTGCCTTGCAACACCACTCTTATTGTCAAAACAAATTTTACTAAGTTTATTGCAGCTTCGCTAAGGACACTATCAAGTATTTTATCTTTACTGTTTAAAAGCGGTCTTACTGCGGCGCATTCGAAAGACTGTGTTGAAAGTAAATTCATTGTTTTCATTCTGAGTTCTTCAAAGTATTCGCAATTTTTGTGAAGACCGACAATTTCGCCGTTTTCGATATGATATATAACAGAATACTTTTGCGCGTTGTTTATATTATTTCCCGACAGCTCGCTCAGTTTTTCTTCGGCTATCTTAAATCCGTCGTCAAATTTTTTTATTCTCAGTGTGTGGGAATAGACTTTATAAGAGTTGTCCTTTGCTATGCAGGCGAAAACCATAGTAATTTCAAACTCTTGAGTATTTTTGTTGATTAAGCAGTCTAAACTACCGTCATTATTGCAAACGGACAGATAGTTTTGATTTAAAACGGTATTTTTATAAATATCTACTGCGTACATAATACCCGTTTTGCCTGCGCCGTTACAGCCGTAAATAGCTTTAACGTGCGAGTTGGATGTATCTAAATTTTTAGACAAATTATTTTTATAAAAATTAATTTCTATCTCTTTATCGATATTTTTTATACCGCACACATACATTTTCAATAGGAAAAACACCACTTTGCCTCCAAATAGTTTCCTTAACTATTATTATACTCAAAATTCCGCAAAAGTAAACTAAAAACATACATTTTGTATATTTTTTTGCTAATTAGGTTTACAAATTAAAAACATATAAAAGCAAAACAACCTCCGTCTTAACGGTGGTTGTCTTTTTGTGGTGGAGTTCCCGAGAGTTTCCCCTCGTAGCGGATAATCTATTTCCGTTCATCAATATTATTCTGCGTTACTCGGTCTCATTTGGTTACTGAAAACCCCGTGACATCCGCTGTAACTCACTATGTTTTCAAATATCATCATTACCTCGCATAAAAATACTTTTAAAATTTGGCTAGAGGAAATTTCAACCGAAGTTTTGATTCCTTTTTTGGTAGGCTCTAATGTAAATGAAAATGAGACTGTTTCGCGCAGTATTAACAAAACGGAAAATAGCAAATTTAGCTGTTGGCACAAAAATTATATTTCTGTGCCAACACTGGTGCACCCGGCGAGGCTCGAACTCACAACAATGGCGTCGGAGGCCATGATTTTATCCAGTTAGACTACGAGTGCATAACAATGGTATTATAACGCTTTTGCGGATAATTTGCAAACAAACTTTCGGCAATTTGCAAAAATGTCCGTACAAAATGTCCGTACAAAAGGCGTAAAATTTGATTTTTGCGTGAATGTGGGTTATAATGGTATTAAAAGGGGAAGGCTGTAATGAACGCGGATAAAAAGCTGATAGAAGAAATGAATAAATGGTTTGCCCGATTTAAGAATATAGAAAAGGTTGTATTGTTCGGTTCGCGGGCGCGCGGGGACAATACCGAGCGCAGCGATTATGATATTGCCGTTTACGGCGATTTATCTCGACGCGAAATGGCTGTTTTGCGTACGGCGTTCGACGAGGATTTGCCCACGCTGCATAAAATAGATTTGATATTTATGTGCGTGCAGGCAGAAAGCGACTTTACTGTGAATATAGAAAAAGAGGGGAAAATCATATATGAAAAAAATTGAGGCAAAGCTGATAAATTTCACTCACGCAGTTACACGGCTTCGTGAAGCGATTACGGCTTACAAAGAAAATAAGGACAATACGCAGTACCGCGATGCAGTTATACAAAGGTTTGAATTCACGTTTGAGCTGGCTTGGCATACGCTTGACGAGGCGCTGCGTGAACAGGGAATTGTTGTTGA
>CATJZR010000140.1 GCA_949745625.1 uncultured Eubacteriales bacterium
AAATCGCCGATATAGTCACAAATGAATTCGACCTGCGCCCTTACGCAATCATTAAACACTTGGGACTGCGCGCCCCGGTTTACAGACAAACCGCAGCATACGGTCATTTCGGAAAAAGCGGGTTTAGTTGGGAACGCGTCGATAAAGCCGAAACCTTGAAAAAATATTTATGAGCTTTAAAGGTTTTATAAAGGAAGCCATCTTCCCATCCCGCTACACGTGCGACGTATGCGGCTACGAAACCTTTGGCGAAAACCTTTGTCCCGACTGTATTAAAAACACCGTATTCAACGACAAAGTTTTTTGCCCTATATGCGGCAGAAAGACATCTCGCCCCGAAATCTGCCTGGAATGTAAGGCGAAGCCTCCGCTATTCGAAAGCGCGGTTTCCGCTCTAGTTTACGAAGGCTCGGCAATCTCGCTTATTCATAAATTCAAAAACGGCGCGGCGAATCTCAAAGACTATTTTGCCGACTTGATTGTTAAAAAGCTTACCGAACTGCCCGAGTTTGACGCAGTTGCGTTCGTTCCCATGACTAAAAAAGCGGAGCGGAAGCGCGGCTACAATCAGGCAAGGCTGCTTGCCGAAAGCATTTCTGAAAGGGTTAACGTACCCGTTGCAGACTTCGTCGAAAAAATCAAAGACACCGACGAACAGAAATCGCTGTCCCGAAAGGAACGCGCAAAGAACCTTGCCAATACCTTTAAGGCGCAAAGCGGCAGACCGCTTCTCGATAAAAACGTGCTGCTCGTGGACGACGTTCTGACTACGGGCGCGACTGCCGACGCAGTTTGCTTAAAGCTATTCCAGACGGGCGCGGCAAAGGTGTTTCTCGCAACCGTCGCGTCGGTAGAATATAAACCAAACAAATAACCCCGAAGTAAAACTTCGGGGTTATTTGTTCGATGCCGTAAAAAGCGGTTACATCTCGATAGTTTCTAACTTCAAATCGCAATAGCATTCTGCTTGACGGCAGATAAATTTCAATACGCAATAATCGGGGTCAGTCACACCCTTTTTATAAAACAGGCTGTCGCCGAAACGCCAAATCGCGTCTTTCGTAACCTGGTCGGTACAAACCTGCATTTCGCCTATTATGGTAACGCCTTGATACTTGAATCTTCCATGGTTATAAAAATAGATACAAGCCTTTTCATTCGCCAAAAAATGTTTTATTTTATTCGACGAAGTATTCGTAGAGAAATAAATTTCGTTTCCGTCAAATTTACGGGGAGCAAGCATTGCTCTGATTATAGGATACCCTTGCTCGTTAACCGATGCGATAAACGCCGTTTTTTGTTTTGAAATAAATTTAATAATTTGTGCTTTATCCATTTTATCCTCACTGTAATTTTTTCTTTAAATAAACCATATCCTTTAAAACAACGCCGCCTTCGGTAATAACATGGTCGTAATTGTCTGTAAAAAAATTTTCGACGGTATGTGAAACCTCGAACCCGCACCTTTTATAAAAAGGCAAGGTTAAAGTACTTTTACCCGTACCAACCGACAGAACGTCGTACCCGTCCTTAAAGTGAGTAGCGATAAAATCGATGAGCTTTTTACCGTAACCGCAGCGTTGATATTCCGGAAGCACTGCAAGATTTTTTATTTCCAACACACCGCAGCCTTCGTCAGTCACCGCAATTTCACCCTTGACGCCGCAGCGGTCTATCACGAACATTCTGCACCGTTGCAGATACTTTTCAACCATTTCACGCTGCTCGTCCGCAAGCAGCAGTAAATGTATATAATTTTCTTTATCGAAAACCTCGTAAATTCTCGGCTTCAATGGATATTCAAGCTGTAAATCAAACGGCTCCTTTTCAATGTGCGCGGCGTCGGGCGCACTTGCCGAAACGCAACCGTACTTTTTATAAGCTGAAATGCTTTCCTCTGCCGAATGTGCGGAAACGTAAAGCTTTTCAGCCCCGAAATTTTCCGCCTCATTGCAAGCAAGCTCAAAAAGACGTTTGCCTATCCCTTTTCTTCTGAACGGCTTGGAAACGTACAATTCTGCTAAATCCGCATATTTGTTTTCGCCACCGAAAAGCCGTCCGTCGATAAGAGCAAACCCAACGACGTTTCCTCCCCTTATCGCAAGCGCGGCTGCAGAACCGTTTTTCAGTCCGTCTATTATTTTTTTTGCAAACGCCCTGCGCTCGGACAAATTCCAGTCCTCTGTATAACTGACGGGCGTCAGCTTATAGATTCCGTCAATAAAGCGCCAGCATCTGCTTACGTTTTGATTTAAAATAAAATTATCAAGCGAACAGACGTTAAAATTATCCTCGTCCGCTTTTAAGTACGATACTCCGTCAATCAATATAAACCTACATATCTTCCTTATTAGATTTCTCGTCTGATTTTTTGCTTTTCATATCCTGCGTCAGCGGTGTCTTTATATCGTGAAGCTGCTC
>CATJZR010000141.1 GCA_949745625.1 uncultured Eubacteriales bacterium
TATCGTTTTAATAAGCGTGGACTTGCCCGCGCCGTTCCTGCCGATTAAACCCGTTATACAGCCCTTTTTAATATTCAGATTTATATTGTCAAGCTTAAATGTTTTAAAATCGACGGTTAAATTTTTAATTTCAAGACCGTACATTTCTAATCCTCCCATATTTCACTGATTATACTTTTAATTACATCTTTGCCGACAGAGTTGCGCTCGGCAAACGCGGCGATTTCTTTAAGGCGTGAACGCACTTCGTCCTCCGCCAGGTTCCGGGCCTTGCCCCTGTCGAAATTCGCAACGTACACCCCCTTCCCCTGCACCGGATACAAAAAGCCTTCCGCGCACAAATCGTCGTAAGCGCGCTTGGCGGTTATAATGCCTATCTTCAGCTCTCTTGCAAGGGTGCGGATTGACGGCAGCAGCGTGTCGGGCGGTAAGTCCCCCCGCACTATCTGCCCGCGCAGCTCCGCTTTAATTTGTTCGTAAATGGGCACGCCCGTTTCGTAAGATATAAGTATATGCATATAGGTTTCCTTACTGTTTCTACTGTAATTATACAATAGATACAGTTGAATGTCAAGTATTTTCTTGAAAAAAATTCCGTCTGCGTGATTTAACGCAGACGGTTAACTTTTATTCGATTGCCTTAAGACTTTCGTTCATATTGATTTTAACTATCTTGCGGCGCAAGATTAGGGTAACTATTCCGGTAAACAGCAAAACTATTGCGGGAGCAATCAGCCACATAAACCAGCTTACCGCGCCGACAGAGCCCAGCCCCATCGTTTTAAAAACCAGCCACATAAAGAACGCCGACAGCGGATACCCGAACAGTATGCCGATAAACGAATTAATGTAAATTTCGCGGTATATATAGCCCGTTACCTCTTTGTCATGATAGCCGAGAACCATAAGCGTGGCTATTTCACGGTTGCGCTCGCTTATATTTATGTTGGTAAGCGTGTATATTACAATAGCGGTCAGCAGCCCCGCAAATATAACTATAAGCGCGGCAATGCCGAGAATCGAGCCCGAGCCGAAGTCCTGAAAAAGGCACATATCGACAAGACCCAGCCCCGCCATAACAAGCGCGGTTGAAAACGCAACTGCGATAACCGTCATAAAAAACCGGCTTTTATAGCGCAGCACGTTGCGCAGCGTGGACTTATACTTGAACGACAGCCTGTTCCATAAAAGCGGTATTCTTTCCAGTATTACTTTTTTGCCCGCCTTGGGCGGCTTAGGGCGCAGCAGGTTAGCGGGACGCTCGCCCGCCATTTTATACCCGGACAGCGCGGTCGCGGCAAGCGTTGCAAGCACTATCAAGGCAAACGTAATTACATAGAACCAGATAGATATACTTGCCGACATAGGCGGCATATCAAAGCTGTAATTGAAAACTAAATATAAAAGATACGCAAGCCCTATCCCGACGAAGTACGCGCCCGTACCTCCTATGCCCGTTGCGATAAGCGCGAAAAGCAGGTACTTTGAAATTATGCCCGTGGACGAATATCCGAGTGTTTTCAAACAGGCTATCTGCGCGCGCTCCTCATCCAAAAGGCGGGTCATCGTGGACAGCACGACAAGCGCGGTTACAAGCAAAAACGCAACCATAAGCACGAAGCCTATTGCCTCGACCTTGTCGCTGTACGATTTAAGCGACACGAACGAATAATTGTCGTACAGGGTCAAAACAGAAATAGCCTCGGTCTGCGCCTCGGCACGCTTTTTTTCAACATAGTCGCCGTATCCGCCCGAAAATGCGGAAAACATATCTCTGTTTTCAACCGCAACGTAAAGCGAGTTGTCGGGAATGAATGCCGCGAACTGCGCGGGAATAAGCGTTTTGGGAATGTATAAAATTTGTTCGAGCACGTCCGCATCGGCAGTTGCCGTGGTCGTTTCGGGGGTCCCCTCTATTTCCGCGTAATCACTCGGCTCGCCGTCCACGGCGAACGTAAGCGGGCTTTGCACCGTCGCACCGACCTCGGTTTTAAGCGCTATCGCAAACGGAAACACCCCGGACAGCAATGCGCCGACGTCAACCTCTTCGCCTACGGAATAACCCTTTATTACGTTATCGGAACGCTCGGCGAAAATCTTGCCGGACGACCTCTCGCCCTCGATAATATCGGGGACGTTGACAGTCCAGTTATCGAAGTCGATAAACATTAACCGCACGGAACGCTTTTCGCCCGTCTGAACGTCAAGCTGAAAAACGGCGTTATAATCGCCTGCGCCGAAACAGTCGCGCAGAATGTCCAAATCTTGCCCGGACAGTCCCTCTGACCGCACGATAAAATCGCTTACGTTATTTTCAACGTAATAATCGGTTAGCGAATTGTTGATTTTACCCGGCGCAATTCCTATGCCCGAACAGAACCCTACCGAAACGAGAACCATAAACAGTATCGACAGCAGGCGCGTTACATGCTTTTCGAACATACGCCAAAGGGTTTTTAAGTAGGTCTTTATCACCACTCTATCTCCTCGATGGGCACGGGATGCTCGTTTTTCTCAATCTTTTCTATCATGCCGCTCTTGATATAAATTACCTTATCGGCCATATCTTTAAGCGCAGCGTTGTGCGTAACCACGATAACCAGCCGTTTGCGTTGCTTGGATACGTCGTGCAGCAGCTTTAAAATCTTTTTGCCCGTCGCGTAGTCGAGCGCGCCCGTCGGCTCGTCGCAGAGCAGTATTTTAGGGTTTTTCGCTATAGCTCGGGCTATTGACACCCTCTGCTGCTCACCCCCCGAAAGTTGGGCAGGGAAATTATTCAGCCTCTCAGCAAGACCCACCTCGGTAAGAACTTCCTTCGGGTCGAGGTGGTCTTTACAGATTTCAACGGCTATTTCCACGTTTTCGAGCGCAGTTAAGTTGGGCATTAAATTATAAAACTGAAACACAAACCCCACGTCGTTTCTGCGGTATTCCGTAAGCCCGCGCTTATCCAGCGAGGTCACGTTCTTTCCGTCGAGAATTATCTCGCCGCTCGTTGCGCCGTCCATACCGCCCAAAAGATTTAAAAGCGTAGTTTTACCTGCGCCCGACGAGCCGAGCACGACGGCGAACTCGCCGTCCTCGAAGTCAAACGAAACGTCCTTCAACGCCTCGACAGTCAAGGTGTTTATCTTGTATTCTTTGCCTACTCCACGCAATTCAAGAAAGCTCATTTCCGTCCTCCCTGTAATTTTCAAGCTTGGCCGATTCTTCTCCGTCCCGAATAGGCTTTCTGAAATTTTTACGGATTGCATTCAACTCATCGTCGGTTAAGTCTTCCTTACCGAACGGCACGAATACTCCCCTGCTTAAAACGTAAATATAGCCGTACTTTTCATTTTCGCTCTTTAAAACCGCATCCGCGTAAGCAAACTTATCGGTATCCGTCTCTTGCTGAGAGGTCGCTGTCTTTGTTTTACAGAAAAAACAGTCGGCAAAAAATTCGCATCTGCAAGTTACGGGCTTTAACTTTTCGCGCTTGTGCACTCTCGCTATCGTAACAGTGCCGATAAGCCCCAGCGTAAATGGCACGGCAAACACAAGCAACGCTGTCAGCCACTTTATTTCGTCAAACGCCGTACTCAGCGCAATATACGCCGCAAGCCCAACCGAGCCCACGATAAGCATAATCAACGCAATTATTTTAATTTTTTTTCTGTAAACGACAAGCGCGCTTTCGACAGAAACGCTCTCCGTTTTTATACTTCCTTTATCGGTTATCATAATTAAATTTTATCACATTATAACCGCGTTTGCAAGTAAATATAAAATTTCCTTAAATTTAAAGCGGCTTTCCGTATTATACGGAAAGCCGTTTATATTAATTAATATAAAAATCGGTAGGCGGTTCGTCCCAGTTAAATAAGTCCGAAGAATAATAAGTAAGTTTATTTTGGGTAAAGTCGTATTTCATTACAACGCATTGCGAGTACATATAACTGTCGAGGTCTATCCTTCCCA
>CATJZR010000142.1 GCA_949745625.1 uncultured Eubacteriales bacterium
TAATATATGCAGAGATGGCTGAGCGGTTTAAGGCGCACGATTGGAAATCGTGTGACGGCTAATACCCGTCCGGAAGTTCAAATCTTCTTCTCTGCGCCAGATGTGATAGTGATTGAACGCCGAAAATGCGGTCAATCGCTATTTCACTTATTAGTGTATAGTATAATTTCAGTGAAATAAATTATGAAAGTTTTTTGTTACTTTAGAAATAGTTTTACAGTTATTAATGTTTAGAAATTTATTTGCAGATGAGGAAATCGTTATGCCCAATGAGGAACAAGAAGAAATCAGAAAAGAGTTACAGTGTGAAATATATCCGCTTAATTCATTGAAGTCTTATAAATACGTTGTTATTTGCTCGTTGTTCAATAATAAAATTGTTTTAAGTAAGCATAAGTTTCGCAATACCTGGGAAACTCAGGGCGGGCACACAGAAGATGGTGAAACGCCTATAGATGCGGCAAAGCGTGAATTGTTTGAAGAAAGCGGAATAACGGACGCTGATATCTATCCCGTATGCGATTACTATGGCTTTAATTCTAAAAGTCACTCAAACGGAATGGTGTTCCTTGCCGTAGTACATTCGTTAAGTAAGTTACCCGCTTTTGAAATGGAAAAAATAATTTGTTTTGATAATCTTCCGAAAGACTTGACTTATCCTGAAGTAACGCCTATATTCTTTGAAGAATCAAAAAAGTTCTTGTCAACAGTAAAAAATTAATTATAAAAATCACTTGACAAGATATTATGATAAACGTACAATAACACTTGTTATTAATAACGGGTGTTATTGTTGTTGAGGTGCATTGTGTCAAAGAAATTAATAACAAGAGATAAAATTTTGCAAGCCGCGTTTGAGCTGGCTCGTGAAGAAGGCGCTGAAGCGCTAAGCGTACGCGCCATAGCAAAAAAGTGCAGCTGCTCCACGCAGCCGATTTATCTTTCGTTTAAAGGAATCGAAGAAATTAAAGACGAAATATATAATATGGCAATGCAATTTTATTACGCTTCTATGTTAGAAGAAATAGAAAAGCACGAATATCCCGAATACAAGGCTATGGGTACTTCGTATGTAAAATTTGCCTATACCGAGCGCGAGCTATTTAAATACGTCTTTATGACGAAACCGCGTCTTAAATACGGCTCGATTGAGGCAAGTTTTGAAAAATCGCTGGAAATTATCAAAAGAAATCTTAATTTGAGCGAAAACGCCGCAAGGAAGCTGCACACCATTATGTGGGTATTCGGGCACGGTATTGCAACAATGCACGTTACAGATTATCTCGATTTCAATATGGAACAGGTAAGCGAAATGTACAGCGACGTTTTTGCAGGAATAATTAAAATTTTAGGAGGAGCAAA
>CATJZR010000143.1 GCA_949745625.1 uncultured Eubacteriales bacterium
TGCCAAGCAAATTGCTTCCCAACCCATCACATATCAAAATACGGCGGCGCGCTTTTCTGCGCACAGCCGTATTTTGGTGGACGAGTCGGGACTTGCACCCGAGTCTTACAGACTTCGTTTAAGCTTTCTACATACTTAGTCAGTCGTTTATCTTACTACGCATACGCCGACGGACAGGCTTATGCGCAGGCATGCCGCTTAAATACTTATCCGCGCGCGCGGTAAAACGCGCCGATAATTTGACCGTTTAATTAACGCCGTACTGCCGCCAACGGTGTTCGGCAGACGACGGACAGCGTATTTACGCTGCGCAAGCTACGCTTGCACCTCTCATCGAGGGGAAAGCAATAACTTTCGAATCTTTTGATTCTGCGTTTAAATTTAAGTTTCCGTTTTTACAAAGCCGAGCCTTTGGTATGCTTTTCCTATCCTCTGCCTGCAATCGAATCTGAAACTCGCCCGTAGCAAACGAACAACGCTTTTCGTTTGCTTTTATATATCTTTTATATATTATATACAATGTATAGCAAAAAAATCAAGCGTTTATTTTTGTTTTTTATTGACATTTTCAGCTAAATACATTAAAGTTAAACTGTAATGATATACACGGTGACGTTTAATCCCTCGTTGGATTATTACGTACAAGTAAATAACTTTAAAAGCGGCGTAGTGAACAGGGCTGTTTCCGAACGGCTGGCTGTCGGCGGGAAAGGAATAAACGTATCCCTCGCTTTGCGCGAGCTTGGCGAAAAAACGCTTGCGCTCGGCTTCGTCGCAGGTTTTACCGGCAAAGCCATAAAGGACGAAATGATTGCTTTGGGGCTTGAAAACAGTTTTATCGAGGTGGACGGAAAAAGCCGAATCAACGTAAAAATTAAAGGCAATACGGAAACCGACATAAACGGCACCGGCGCCCACGTTACGGCGATAAACTTCAACGCGCTGATAAGAAAGCTTAAAAGTATACTGAAAGAGGGCGACTGGCTTGTGATAAGCGGCAGCGTGCCCTCGTCGCTGGACGAGCAGACCTACGCCAACCTTATAAAACGGATTAAGACGGTTCAGGACGTTAACGTCGTCGTAGACGCGTGCGGCAAACTGCTGACCGAAACGCTGAAATTCCACCCCTTTCTTATTAAGCCCAACCTGTACGAGCTTTGCGAAATTTTTTCGCTTACCGAAACTCCCAAAATCGAGGGCATATTCGCCTGTGCATACAAATTACAGCAAATGGGCGCGCGAAATGTCATAATATCAATGGGCAGCGAGGGCGCGGCTATGGTTACCGAAACGTCGCAGTCGCTCTATGTCAGAGCGGCGCGAGGACAGCTTGTCAATTCCGTCGGTGCAGGCGACAGTATGATAGCGGGCTTTATCCACGAATATTTGAAATCGGGCAACTACTTTTCCGCGCTGAATTACGCAACCGCTGCAGGCAGTGCGTGCGCGTTCACGCAGAACCTCGCCACGCGGGAACAGATAGAATATATCGAGTCGCTGATGCTGTAATGTTAAAGCTGTACAAGACAAAAAACGAACGAATTTACGAGAAAGTGAAAGCTCTGCTTAACGTATCCGAAATCAAGCGCACGCAAAACGGCAAGCCCTATTCGGACAAAGGCGAAGCTCATTTTTCAATAACCCATACAGACAGCGCCGCACTTATTGCCGTAAGCGACTCCCCCGTGGGTATAGACGCCGAAAATATAACCGAACGCCGATACAACGCCGTTTTAAAGCGTTTTACCCCGCGCGAGCAGGCGCAAATTAACGGCTTAACCGCGTTTTTAAAAAACTGGGTTGTAAAGGAAGCTTATATAAAAATGCTGGGCGGAACGCTTGCGCACGATTTAAAAAGGCTGGAATACGCCGACGAACAGCTGTTTTGCGACGGCAAAAAAGTGAGATGCGCCGTAATAACTGCGGTTTGCGACGGTATAATTTACGCCGTTTGTAGTGCGACGGAGCAAAAAACAGACAGGATTATTTTATTATGAAATGCTTTGTAATTGCAATGAACAGCGAAGCCGAGCCTATAATTTCGGCAATGAAAATAGAAAGAAGCTTTACCGTATGCGGAAAAAAAATTGCGGTAGGCAAGCTATACGGCGAACGTGCAGCAGCAGTTATTTGCGGCGTTGGCAAGGTTAACGCGGCGATAGGAGCGCAAATAGCCGTCGACGAGCTGGGCGCGGAAACGATAATAAACATAGGTGTTGCGGGCGGGCTTAACGACGGCGTTAAGGTCGGCAAAATTTATGCGATAAGCGACGCCGTTCAATACGACTTCGATTTGGCGCAAATAAACGGAACCGCCGTAGGCACGCTCGACGAATGTAAAACCAACTACCTCCCTCTGTCCTTCGCCGACGGATACCTTTTAAAAAAAGCTGCTACCGGCGACAGATTTAACGACAGCAAGTCCGACTTTAAGCTGCTGACCGAAGTTCTTCAAGCGGACGTGCGCGATATGGAATGCGCCGCGATTGCGCAGGTGTGCATGCACGCAAAAATAAAATGCTACTCGTTCAAAATTATTTCCGACATTGCGGGCAGCGGTAGCACGACCGAGCAATACAAGGAAAATCTGCGCATCTGCTTAAATACGCTGAAGGGCGGGCTTGAGGACGTAATAAAATCTGTTAAATAGAGGACTTACTTATGAAACCTTTGGGCGGAGGCTGGGACGAGCTTCTCGGCGGACTGTTTAAAGACGAGCGGTATCTGAAAATACGCGAGTTTTTGAAAAACGAATATACCACGCATATCGTCTATCCCGATATGTACGAATTGTACAACTGTTTCAGGTACACCCCCGTAAGCGGGCTGAAAGCGGTAATTTTGGGGCAAGACCCCTATCACGAGCCCAATCAGGCGCACGGGCTTTGTTTTTCGGTACGGCGCGGCGTTCCGCTGCCCCCGTCGCTGCAAAACATATATAAGGAAATGGAAAGCGATTTAGGCATAAAGCAGCCGAACTGCGGCGAGCTGACCAAATGGGCGCAGCAGGGCGTACTGCTTTTAAACACGACCTTGACGGTGCGCGAGCATCTTGCAAACTCCCA
>CATJZR010000144.1 GCA_949745625.1 uncultured Eubacteriales bacterium
AAGTAAACCTGCGTTTAATCGATGTATCTTAACAGCTTTACTGCTTGACCCGATGCACACTAATCGAACTTAAACCTTACGAATAATCGACGCACCTTATTAACTTTACCGCATTAATAACAGGCGCGGAGTGCAATCCTGCACTCCGCGCCGTTTTTTTTATTTATCGGGCATATATTTCCAACCGAACTTATAGATTCTGATTTTTTTCACAACTTTCTTTTCCCAATAAAGCAGTCGGCACAGATACGGTATGAATTTTATCACACTATCCCGATATTTGCAACAAAAGAATATGCAATCCGTGCAAGCGCTTGCGCGGATTTTTTATTTTAGAGGTATATTAAAAATTTTTTGCGTCAATAAATACTTTCGTCGGGAGGTACTGTATGCGGCGCTTTTTTAAATTGTTGGTATTATGTATTGCCGCGGGCACGGTATTGGCGGTAATTACCGTCTGTCAGGCAAAGCTTTGCTTTGACGGGGCGGAAAGCTATACGTTTTTCGTCGGCGATACCTCGAAAAACTGCCGCGAAGTGCACGCCGAAAGCTTTATCGCACTTAAAAAACTTACTCTGACAGACGTATGCGGCGAAAGCGCCGAATATTCGGAATTCGATTTCGACGATTACTTGAAAGCCGTTAACGGCGAAGTAATATTTACGGAAACCCTGTCCGACAGCGTAAATTACTACTGCAAGGCGGACCTGCCATATTCGGTTAACCTGTACGGCAACGAAATAAATCTGCACATTTGCGTAAAAAAAGACCGCGTTAAGGTCGGCTCGCCCATAATATTCGGCGGGTACTGAGTTTATATTTTATCCGCTCTCGTTCCGACGAAAATTTGCAGCATTTAGGAACGCAGCCCTCCGCCCGCGGCACTCAAGGCTCTGTCAATATATAATTACGGTCGTTAACCCCGTCGCTATGCAGGCTCCGCCGTGAGCGCAAGTATGCGCAAACCGTGTCGCGCTAACGTAAGAGAGCGGTCTTTGTTGCACCGTCAATTATTTTTAAAAAATTTTTAAATACGGCGTGTATAAAAAAATTTGCCGAGGTCAATAAAAAATTTGCAAACAAAAAAGGAGATTTTTAAAAATGGAAGGAAAAAAGACCAAAAAGAAAGTTTTACTTTACTACCTGATTTTAGCGGCATGCCTGCTTGTAATCGCGGCAGTAACGGTAACGGTTGTGCTTACCGTAGGAAGAAAACAGCCAGTAGCTGACAAACCCGGAATTGAAAATCCCGACGACGGTAAGGACCCCGACGACGGCAAGGACCCTGACGACGGCAAGGACCCCGACGATGACAAGCCCACCGGCTCAGACAACAAGTACGGTCTTCCGCTTGAAAACGCCAGCGTAAGCTGCGGCTACGAGTTCGCTTTCGACGAAACTCTCGACAGATACGCGGTGCATCAGGGAATGGACTTCGAGGGCAAGGCCGGCGACAAGGTGCTTGCAGTGCTTGACGGAACGGTTACAAAGGTCGTAACAAACCACGTGCTCAACGAAAACTATGTTACCATTACGCACAAGGACGGCGTCACCTCCACCTACAAGTATATCGTTGCCAAGGAAGGACTTAAAGAGGGCGCAACCGTAAAGCGCGGCGACGTTATAGGTGAAATTGCCGCGGCAGGCGGAATGGAAATGAATCAAGGCGAGCACCTGCATTTCGAAATGCGTGCAAACGGCAAAACCGTAGACCCCGACACCTACCTTGAAATT
Source organism: uncultured Eubacteriales bacterium (assembly GCA_949745625.1). Lineage (GTDB taxonomy): Bacteria > Bacillota > Clostridia > Christensenellales > Borkfalkiaceae > Coproplasma. The sequence continues at coordinate 1,735 of CATJZR010000144.1, forward strand.
ACCGAAAAATAACTCATACCCCCCCCCTACGGCACTGCGGAACGCAAACATACGTCCCGCAGTGCTTTGCTGTTAAATTTTATAATTTTTTGTTAATTGTGAAAGAAAATAACACAAATAAAATTGAAGCACCTTAAATTAACATAAATTTTAGTTTCAAACATATAATATTGATAGTAATTAACAAAAATAACTTTTTTAAAAATTTTTGGTTTGTTATTGACTAACATTTTGCAGAGTGCTATACTACGCTTGCTTATGAAAGGAGGGCTTAAACATGAACATTTACGAAGAATTGAAAGAACTTGAAGAAGAAAATAACGGACTTGCCGTATCGCCTATCGAGTACGTAGTTTTAAACTGCGGCAGATAACAATAAAATCGAGGTATAGAGAAATGTTTGAGAAACTGAGAAAGATTTTCAGCGACGACGAAGTTCCGTTTGACTACGTTGCCGTAAAGATGGAGCAACTTAACAGAGAATTGGGAATTATAAAATAATGCAACCCGCCGCGGCAATTTTGCCGCGGCGGGGTTTATGTTATAACTATATTTTCAATCTGCCGTTCGGTGACACCCGAATAGTTTATCACCGCGCATTTACCGGGAACGGGCGCGGGTGACAGCAGATAGTCGGAAAGACACCTTACGTTTATTCCGTTTGCTTTTGCCCTCTCCTTCAGCTCTTTATCCGATTTTGCCGAAGGGAAACGGATTAAAAGGTGCAGTCCGCTGCCCGTGTCTATAATTTCCGCAGGGAACGGAAGCGTTTTAACCTTGTCGTAAATTGCCTGCCTTACCGCGCGGTAGCGGTTTTTCAGGCGGGAAATATGCCGCTCGAAATATCCGCCGTCAAGCATGGCGGCAAGCGTTTTCTGCTCGAAAACCGGCACAGCGCACGCGCTGTGCCCGAATATACTTAAATACTTTTCGTAAAGTACGGGCGGCAGAACCATATAACCCATACGCATTGACGGCGCAAGGGTCTTTGAAAACGTGTTCATATATATAACCCTGTCGAGACAGAGATTGTGCGCGCACTGCAGCGGCTTGCCCGCAAGGCGGAATTCGCTGTCATAGTCGTCCTCTATAACGTAGCCGTCGGACTCCTTCGCCCATTTTATAAGGCGGAGCCGCTCGCAGACAGGCGTAACCGCCCCCGTCGGAAACTGGTGAGACGGCGAAAAATGCACGGCGTGCGCGCCGCTTTTTTCAACGCCGGCACAGTCTATGCCGGATTCCGTTACCCCGACGCACGCAACGCGCGCGCCGTTAATAATATAGCTTGAAAATATTTTGCCGTAGCCTGGGTTTTCTACTGCGTAAAGCTTGTCCCTGCCCAGAAGCTGAACGACAATTCCGTAGAGATATTCCGCGCCCGCGCCGATTACGATATGCCGCGGCTCGACGTCGATTGACCGCGCCCTGTACAGATACTCCGCCACGGCCCTTTTAAGTTCGGCATCTCCGTCGCACGGAACGCGTTCGAGCAGATGCTCGCCGCAGTCCGAAAGCACTTTTCGCATAAGGCGCGACCACACCGAAAACGGAAACATTTCCGTAAGCGTGCTGCCCTTTACGAAATCAACCGCAAATTCTTCTTTCGTATGCGTCTGCCTCGGGGTGAGCTTGCAACCGCCGTAATAATCGGCGTTGACCTCCTCCACGTAATAACCGCTGCGCTCCTTTGCCCGGATATATCCCTCGGCGAGAAGCTGGTCGTATGCGTTCTGAACCGTGATTACGCTTACCGAAAGATTTTCAGCCAAAGCCCGTTTCGAGGGCAGCCTTTCGCCGCTTTTCAGCTTTCCGGCGAGTATATCGCCGCGGATAGCCGCATATAAAGAATAATATTTATTTTTTTCGTCCAAATTATAATTTAACATCTGGTTATGTAAATTTATATTAAATTGGTTATTTTCATAATACCACTTTTGGAATATAATGTCAATGCTATGAAAAACAAAAGAGCGTATTTTACAACCAAATGGATAACTTACACCGCCGTGCTTACCGCGCTTGTGGTTGCAACGGGGTTTATTCCGCCGATAACCACGCCGGCAGGCAGGATATACTGGGTCGACGGAATGGTTCTTTTGGCGGCATACCTTATGGACCCTCTCGCTGCGTTTATCGCTGGCGGAATCGGCTCGCTGCTGTACGACGTATTTGCTTCGCCCGCAATGATGCTTCCGTCGCTGTTAATACACGGCTTACAGGGCGCGGTTGTATCAGCGCTGCTGCACTATCTGTTTCCCAAAAAATTTATTAAATGGGAATGGATATGGGCGGCGGTCGTATCCCTCGTAGGGGCGGCGGTCGTGATTGCCGGCTATTTTATCTACCGC
>CATJZR010000145.1 GCA_949745625.1 uncultured Eubacteriales bacterium
AGAGGTAAAACACCGCCTCCGCGCAGTTGGTTTTGCCCTGCGCGTTTCTGCCGAACAGCACGTTGAGTCCGTCGGTAAAGCTTACAGTTTCGTCGGCGTAATTTCTGAAATTTTTCAATTTTAAATTTTTTATATACATTTTATCCGAAAATCACTTTATTTTAAGTGCCGTTTGGTGTATACTTATTTTAACAGATTATTTAAAAAAACTCAAAGGATTAAAGCACGATTATGGCAGAAAAGGGCAATTTCGACTTTTTATATAACCCTATAAAAGCAAAGATGCAGGAGCTCGTCTCCCTAATCAACTATAAAACTTATATCGAAAACCTCGTGCCAGTCGACATAGACGGAAGATTTATCGTGCTTGAAACCCCTTCCGAAAGTTTTGCAAAATACATTACCGGCACGCTTGCCGACAAAATGCGCGAGGCGATTATAAAAGCTGACGTCGGGCTTACCGATTTCAGGCTCAAAGTAGAGGGAAGCGACCGTTTTGCCTACAATGCTCCCGCAGAGGACGTTTACACTCCTCCAGCAAACATAAACCCCAACTTCACCTTCGACAGCTTCGTGGTAGGCAAAAACAACGAGTTTGTGCACGCGGCGGCGTACGCCGTTGCCTGTGACCCCGCGGGTGAGCTTAACCCGCTGTTTATCTACGGCGGTACGGGGCTGGGTAAAACCCACCTTATACAGGCCATAGCAAACAAGGTATTAAAGGACAGACCGGAATTAAAGGTTATATACGTCACTTGCGAGCAGTTCGTGAACGAGATTATCGACACAATGTTTACGAGCCGCGGACCGGACGCGCGCGACAGAAGTAACCGCCTCAGGCACTACTACCGCAACGCCGACCTTCTTATTATCGACGATATTCAGTTTATCGAAAACAAGAAAGCCGTTCAGGAAGAATTTTTCCATACCTTTAACGAGCTGGTTTCCAAGGGCAAACAGATAGTCATTTCCTCCGACCACTCGCCAAGCGAGCTAACCGCGCTTGAGGACAGACTTAAAACGCGCTTTTCGGGCGGAGGACTTTTCGACGTGCTCCCCCCCGGACTCGAAACCAAAATCGCGATTTTAAAGCGCAAAGCGTTTGAAAAGAAATGCCACGTCCCGGACGACGTGCTCGAATTTCTCGCAAAGGATTCGGGCGACGACGTACGAACTCTCGAAGGCAGACTGACGAAGGTCATTTTCGCGTCCAAGCTACACGAGGAGCCCATTTCCGTCGCACTTGCCAAGAGCGCGCTGAACGAAGCGGTTTCCGAGGGCGGCAAGGAAGAAATTACACCGCAAAGCATAATCGCCGCGGTAACCAACTTCTACCGCCTGAACAAAAACGACGTGGCCGGTAAATCCAAGAAAAAGGAAATTGTCATTCCGCGACAGATTTGCTGCTACCTTATGTGCGAGCTACTGACCCTCCCCCTCATCTCTATCGGTAAAGAGCTGGGCGGGCGCGACCACACTACTATACTGTATTCGCGTGACAAAGTCGAAGAGATGTGCCGCGTCAACGACAAAATAGCAAAGGACGTCGACGACATCAAAAATATTATTTTAAAGAAATAAATTATCGCGCGGGTAGAATTTGCCCGCGCAGTTCATTTGCAAATTATGACGACTTTTACTGAAGGACAATTCGATATTGCCGTAATCGGCGCGGGACATGCGGGCTGCGAGGCGGCGCTTGCCGCTGCAAGGCTGGGTTTAAAAACCGCTATGCTGACGCTCAACCTCGACAGCATAGCTTTTTTGGCGTGCAACCCGTCGATAGGCGGCACGGGCAAGGGGCACCTCGTGCGGGAAATCGACGCGCTGGGCGGCGAAATGGGCGTAAACGCTGACAAAACCGCTATACAGATGCGCATGCTGAACGCAGGAAAGGGCGAAGCCGTACAATCGCTGCGTTGCCAGTGCGATAAAAATGCCTACCATACCGAAATGAAACGCACGCTTGAAAACACGCCAAACTTGCGCATAATTCAAGGCGAGGCGAAAGAAATTCTGACCGACGGCGGGCGAGCAACGGGCGTACTTACAACCTACGGCGGTATTATTTCGGCAAAGGCTGTAATCGTTGCGACGGGCGTATATCTCAATGCCGAAACGGTAACGGGCGAGCTGCGCCAGAAAAGCGGTCCCTCGGGCTTTGCCGCGGCAAACCATCTTACCGACAGCCTTATTAAGCTAGGCTACCGCGTACGGCGGTTCAAGACGGGAACACCCGCGCGGCTTGACGGGCGCACCGTAGACTACGGCAAGTGCATTGTACAGGCGGGTGAGGAGCGCATACCTCCGTTCTCGTTCTTAAATGAAAGGGCGGCACCGAACGCGCGCGTCTGCCACCTTACCTACACCAACCCGGACACACACAAAATAATAATCGACAACCTTGACCGCTCGCCGCTGTACAACGGCGACATACAGTCCGCCGGCCCACGCTACTGTCCGTCTATCGAAACCAAGGTCGTACGCTTTGCCGACAAGGAACGGCACCAGCTTTTCCTCGAACCCGAAGGACTAGACACAAACGAGGTGTACGTTCAGGGAATGTCGTCATCGATGCCGTTCGATATTCAGCGTGAAATGTACCGCTCGGTCGCAGGGTTGGAGCACAGCGACATAATGCGCTACGCCTACGCCATCGAGTACGACTGTATAGACACGCTCGACCTCTACCCCACTCTCGAATTCAAAAAGGTTGCCGGGCTTTACACCGCGGGGCAGGTCAACGGAACGTCGGGCTACGAAGAGGCGGCGGCACAGGGACTTATTGCGGGCATCAACGCAGCGTTTGCCGTAACGGGCAGACCGCCGCTAATCCTCGGCAGAAGCGAGGCGTATATCGGCGTTTTAATAGACGACCTGGTTACCAAGGGCACGGACGAGCCCTACCGTATTATGACATCGCGTGCGGAATACAGAATAAATTTGAGACAGGATACGGCGGACTTCCGCCTTACCCCCAAAATTGCGGACACCGCGCTGTTTACACCCAAAAGAAAAGCTGCGTATGAAAAGCGCAAAAAGCTTTATGAAAGCGCCCTGAACGCGCTTAATCTAAAAGCAGATAAAGAGTTGCTTGCAAGACTGCAAATAGGCGGTTCGCCGACTTACGCCGACCTTATACGCAGGGGCGAGACGGTTACCGAATACTTTGCGGACTACCCCGCCGAGATTTTCAAAAGCGCGGAAACCACCGTCAAATACGAGGGATATATCAAGAAAAACGCGCAACAGATAGAGCGCGCCAAAAAGCTTGAAGAAAAGATAATTCCGCCTGATATAGATTACGACGAAATAAAGGGACTTAGGCTGGAAGCGCGCGAGCAGCTTAAACGCGTGCGCCCGCTCACTCTCGGTCAGGCCGGCAGGATTTACGGCGTAAATCCCGCAGACGTAACCGTTTTAATAGTTTGGCTTTCCACAAAGCCAAACCTTTAAGCAACCGACAATTAAAACAGAGACGGAAAAGCACACTTCCCATAGGCAATTAAAAACTGAATTTTTAAGAGTTGCACTTTCAAGCGATGGTAAAAAGCTCTCGGACATTTCGTTCGAGAGCTTTTTAAATACGCATTATTTACAAAGATAAATTGAAATTTAGCGGCGTGTCGCCGCAGCCGTGTATCTTTATTGCCGAACTGCTTAACTGACTTCGTTGCATGTCAAATTGAAATTTATCGTTAATTTCTATTCATATAACTGACCGTTATATGCCCTATCCCGAATATTACTGCCAAAATTATAAGCGGAATAGATAAAAGCATAACTCCGCTAAATAAAAACAAGGTAGTAGGAATTATTGATAGCCAAAGCATTTTTACCGTATTACGCCCTTTTCTGAATACTATCCACCCTAATATATACAGTACGAGTAATACTCCGTTTATAATCAGATACACTATTAAAGCGTGAGTAAACCAAA
>CATJZR010000146.1 GCA_949745625.1 uncultured Eubacteriales bacterium
ATAAGTCCGCCCACGCCGCCGACAATCGTCTTGTTGGGGCTGATTTTAGGCGCAAGCTTATATGGCAGCCACCTCTTTAAAGTCTTGCCCGTAACGTAAGCAAAGCTGTCTGTCAGCATAACTATAAGGAACATTAAAAGCACTGCCGCCGTCGAATTTTCGGACAGATGGTTGACCGCCGAACACACCAAGCTCAGTACGCCGCAATAACCCATTGCGCCGAGGCTTAAAAGCGTGGTATTCCAGTTGCTGCCGTCGAAGGAAAAAAGCGCGAAAACAACTACGACTATTGCGTAAACAATCAGCACCAAAAACGAGGGCAGGTATCCGTCCGCACCCAACATTTCGCAAAGAGCGAACATGGGCACTATCGTTGCGCAAAATGCAATGGAAACGGCTCTCTGCGCTAACGGCACTATTTTGACCGCCCTGAAAAATTCCAGACAACCGATAACCGAAATCGCGCAGAAAAGCGCGTCAAAGCCGATTGCGCCCCAGTCGGCGACCAACCATTTGAAAGTAAGCAGCAGCAGTAAAACTACGACGTATACTACGCTGGTTATATATCTCTTGTTTTTCATTCTATCCTCAGACCTTGCCGAAGCGCCTTTCGCGCGCGGCGTAATTTTTTACCGCCTTATCGAGCTCCGCCTCCGTAAAATCGGGGAAAAGCACGTCGGTAAAATAAAGCTCGGCGTAAGCCGCCTGATACATCAAAAAATTAGAAAGTCTTACCTCGCCGCCCGTCCTTATTATAAGGTCGGGGTCGGGTATGCCGTCCGTATACAGCAGCGAAGAAAACGAGTCGGCGTCGACCCTTTCGCCCGCTTCTACGGCGCGGTTAACCGCATTTATTATCTCGGCGCGGCTACCGTAGTTTATCGCAAAAACAAGCGTAAAATCCGCCCCCTCGGGCGAATATTTTTCGCTGTCGTCAAGCAGCTTTACAACGTCGTCCGGCAGGGCGGACCTATCGCCTATCACCTTGATGCGCGCGTTTTCCGCATACAGCTTTTTGACGTTGGCACTAAAATATTTACGGAACAGCCCGAAAAGCCCGTCCAACTCTTCCCGCGGACGGGATAGGTTTTCGGTGGAAAGCACGTAAAGCGTAAGATATTTAATTCCGAGCCTGCGGGCGTGCTCTGCAAGAGCAATCATTCTTTTCATACCCGCCTTATGGCCGAAGCCGCGCGGCTGAATTCTCTTCTTCGCCCACCTCCCGTTGCCGTCCATTATTATGCCGACGTGCAGAGGCAACTTGCCTTCCATTCGGATTATACCGTCATTATTTCCTTTTCTTTGGCGGATACTGCGGCGTCAATCTGCGCGATAGCGTCCTGAACCGCTTTTTCTATATCCTTTTCGACCGAAGCGCACTCGTCCTCGGAAAGCGCCTTGTCGTTTTTCAGCTTTTTAACGCCGTCCATCGCGTCGCGGCGGCAGTTGCGGGCCGCAACCTTGCTGTCCTCGCCCGTTTTGCGGATTTGCTTGCACAAATCGCGCCTTCTCTCTTCGGTCAGCTCGGGGAATACGAGACGGATAACCTTTCCGTCGTTGGTCGGGGTTATGCCGATATTAGAGGTCTGAATAGCCTTTTCTATCGCCTTTAAAACCGATACGTCCCACGGCGCAATTACAAGGCATCTGCCCTCCTGCACCGAAACGCCCGCAGCCTGCGTGACCGGGGTTGCCGCCCCGTAATAGTCGAAGGTCACTTTGTCGAGTATGTGCGGATTTGCCCGTCCCGCGCGGACGGAAGAATACTCTTCTTTAAGCACGTTTATGGTCTTTGTAAGCTTGTCGTCGAGTATGAGCAATATTTCTTCTGCCTGTTCGTTATCAATCATGGTGTACTCCCTTTAATTGTTGTCTATAAGCGTGCCTATCTTTTCGCCGCAGACGGCGCGGATAAGCGAGTCTTTTTCGTCAAGCGCAAAGGCGAGCGCGGGAACGCCGTTTTCCATACACATGGTAGCGGCGGTCGTGTCCATAGCCTTTATGCCGTTTTTGATTATATCGAGGTAATTTATGTGGTCGTATTTTATCGCCTTGGGGTTTGCCTTGGGGTCGCTGTCGTAAATGCCGTTGACGTTCTTCGCCATAAGCAGCACGTCAGCCTGAATTTCGCAGGCGCGCAGCGCGGCGGCGGTATCCGTCGAGCAATAGGGATTGCCCGTACCGCAAGCCATAATAACTATTCTGCCCTTTTCGAAGTGACGCAGCGTGCGCCGCAAAATGTAAGGCTCGGCAACCGAGGTCATAATAAGCGCGGTCTGTACGCGGGTGGGTATTCCGCGCTGTTCCAAAGCGTCCATCATTGCAAGCGAGTTCATAACCGTGGCAAGCATACCCATGTGGTCTGCAGTAGTGCGGTCCATCTGCTTTCCCTGACGCCCGCGCCAGAAATTGCCGCCGCCTATTACCAGCCCGATTTGAACGCCCATTTCGCGTATACGCGCAATTTCTTCAACAACGTCGGAAATCACGTCCTCGTCAAGTCCGTGCCCCGCCTTACCCGCAAGCGCCTCGCCCGACAGCTTAATCAATATTCTTTTATACTTAGGTTTCATATAATTCCCCCGTATCGTCGATTATAACATAAAACTTTGCAACTTGCAACATTTAATACAATATTTGACAATTTTTAAGGCAGATTATCAACCAAAAGTTTCAACAGCAACAAGCACGCCTATTTTAAACCCTTCTTTGAAATGCGAACAGCCTATTGCAATTTCAAGCCCCGCCGTAGCGTCGACAAGTTTATCAAGAATTTGCCTCTGGCTGTCGTTTAAACCGGTTACAAGTTCATTGTAAATCTTGGAGTATTTTTCGTCAGCTTTTTCATACCGTTCGTCGACAACTATTTTTTCAAAATCACCTCTTCTGCCAAAATAAATTTCTTCTAATATTGATTTCATATTTGCCTCCAAAAACTTTTTTTAAGTATACAATCAAATTTTATACTTTTGTTAAAATTACAAAATTCTTGTATTTTTTTCAACTATAACAATTAAAAATAACTTTGTGTTAAAAAACGTATTAAACTTTTTAAAAAACAAAGCGGTTTCCGAATTCGGAAACCGCTTTGTTATTATTTACTAATCTTTATATTTCAATAAACTGCGGAGAAACGAGCAAGACAAGGAGCGTGCGAATTTACGACGGGGAGCTTACTAAACGTAAGTGACCCAAGTAAAACGTAAACGCGACACTGTATTGCGACGTTTATACGCGGTTTAGCCTTTCTTCATTGCCTCGACTTGTTTAGCAACCTCGTCCTGCAAATTCTCGCTCTTCTTTTCAAGCCCCTCGCCCATTTCGAAACGAACGAAACGCGTTACGTTGAATTTGGAGCCGATAACCTGCGCAACAGTCTGAGAATCGTCTTTTACGAAAGCCTGTTCCAAAAGGCAGTTGTCCTGATAGAACTTGCCCAATTTGCCTTCTACGATTTTTTCCAGAATGTTCTGGGGCTTGTTTGCGTTCTTCGGGTCGTTCTGCATCTGGGAAAGCATAATATCCTTTTCCTTTGCAAGAACCTCTGCGGGAACCTCGCTCTTGTTTACGTACGAAGGCTTAGCCGCCGCAATCTGCAAAGCTACGTCGTGCAGGGTATCCTCTGCGCCCGCCTTGAAGTCGGCAGCTTCGACCATAACGCCGACCTTGCCGCCCATGTGGATATAGGTTTCGATTTTGTTTTTCGTATCGAAAATTTCAAATCTGCGAATAGAAATTTTTTCGCCGATAACCGCTGTCTGGTTGGTGATGAAATCCTTTACGGTTTCACCGCCCAGCTTGCACGCGTTCAGCGCGTCAACGTCGGCGGGCTTATCGGTAGCGATAACCTTTGCCACGCCGTCAACTATTTCATGGAATTTGTCTCCGCGCGAAACGAAGTCGCTTTCGCAGTTTACTTCCACA
>CATJZR010000147.1 GCA_949745625.1 uncultured Eubacteriales bacterium
GATACTCGATACCATGCGCGCCGGTAGAGGAATTTTCGGTCGTACCGCCCTGACCGCCGGGGTCGGAACAGAACACCACCGCGCCCCTTCTCGAAAGCTCGATACAGTACTGCGACATGGTCGCCTTAGTGCGTGTGAAACCGGGAAGCACGAACACGACGGGCGCGGGATTTTCCTCGGTCGCCGAATCGGGCTTATACATAGTTACCGAATAAGAGGTTTCATGCTCTTTGCCGTCGTCAGTGACGGTGAGAGGTATCGCATACTGCTTGCCGTGAATTTTGCCCTCGTTATATGCAAGGGTCATTTCGCGGGTTAGCGTAAAGTCGGAAACGTCGACGGAAAAGCCCGAGGTTTCGAAGCACATTGCGGTAAAGCTCGATACGAAAATCAAAGCGAACGCAACGCACGCAGTGATAAAGCTTTTCGCTTTATAGAACGGCTTTTTGGGCTTAGGCGCGTCGGGCTGCGCCGCGTCCGCATTCTCAGCGTCGCGACGGACGACGATAGCATCATCCGTTTTGCGGAAATACGCTATGCCGAGAAGTATGAACGCGGGCAGGCAAACGATACTTATTACCCAGCAAACTATATACTTGATATTTTCCTGCTTTGAAAGCTGCACGCCTGTCATTTTCTGACGGACCGAGGTTATTACGAAACCGTCGTAAAGCCCCGCAAGCGCGAATATAAGGAACGCCCAGTACCAGTTGTTGGACAGCGCAAAGAAGCTTGCCGCAAGCACGAACCAGAGAGCAGTGAAAACGTACAGGCAAATACTTGCCGATTTCATTAATTTACTTTTCAAATGCATATTCCCCTCCTTATGCCGCGGGCGTAGCCAGAAGTGCCAGCCCCTCGGACGAAAGTATCCAGTTGTAAACGGCAAGCGCAAGTCCGTCGTTTGTGAACCTTATTACCTTTCTGTTATCGCTGGTACCTATCGACATATCGCCGGACGATTCCTTAATCAAAGGATTGAGATAAGGCGCCTTATCTTTGGCAAGCGCTCTGCCGCCCAAAAGAATATTTACGCCGCCGTCCGCCTCGATTGCC
>CATJZR010000148.1 GCA_949745625.1 uncultured Eubacteriales bacterium
AAAATAAGCGTGCTTGAAACGGGCGAAGTGGTTTCCACCGAATTCCCCTACGACATAACTATGGGCACGTATACGGGCGTTATAAAAACCACGTATTCCAAAGTAGGCACCACAGTGCTTCCCGAAGACACCTTCGAGGGATACGAGGCGCGCGTGCTCCGCGAAAGCTGGAGTCAGTTCAACGTAAGGTATTACTATCCTACGCACACCACGCAGAGCATACCCGTACAGATTGACGGCGGCACGCTGCTGAACAATATCTACGGAGACAAGGCGAACACTCTGCCCTCGCCCACGGCGTTCTTTAAAGCTTTCGGCGATTCCATGACGGACCTGTTCTTCGAGTGGGACGAAGAGGACAACACCGCGACGGGCGGCGGAATTAAATATTTCGACTACGTTTCCTTCAACCTGTCAATCGAAGAAAGCGACGAAAACGGAAAGATAACGACCGCTCAGCACGACGCGTGCATTGCAAAGCTCACCGAAGAGCTTGCAAAGGACGGTTACGCTATTTCCGCCACCAACACAGGAGAAACTTCCTGGGGCGACAGATATACGACGTATATCAGCGAAAACGGTAACGGTAAAATAATGATAAAAGTTCACAACAACCGTACGAGATTCTTCTTTATAGACATTCTTCCCGTAGGCTTGTGGACGCTTAACAGCGAAAACGTCACGGGCTGACGAAAACCGTTTTTAACTCTCCGCCGCGCCGCGGCGGAGGGGAAAAAGCTCGGAGGAGCTTATTATGAAAAAATTCAAAATTGCAGCCGCGCTCATTGCGCTGGCTACGGCGGCAAACTTTGCGGGCTGTTCCGCCTGCGACGAAACCGTGCCTCCCGACGACGACAAACCGCCTATCGTTAATCCGCCTTCGGATTTTATAAGCGTGGCGGTAACGCAGGAATCGGTAAGCATAAAGGATTATGAGGTCGAAGGCTTCAACTTCGCAAGATATTTCCGCATAAGCGACAACAATACTTCCGTGCCTTCAAACGACTATATCGACGCTTCGGCGGTCGAGGCAAAGGCGGGCGAATACGTCGTAGTATGTACCTACAAGGAAAAGTCGGCAAATTTAACGGTAAAAGTTATCGCTTCCGAATGTACCTTGACCGTTTCCAAAAATTCCGTAAAAATAAAATCGACCGAGGTCGACTCGTTCGATTTCAAAAGTCTGTTTACGCTGACCGTGGACGGAAAGCGGACTGCCGTCACCGATAAAATGGTGACCAGCAACGTCACCGCGGAGGCGGGCAACTATAACTACACGGTAACCTTTTTCAGCGTTTCCGCAACCGTAGAGGTTACGGTCGTGGACGCCAACGCAATAGAAATAGTAAATTCCTACGGCGTTTTAGAGCTTACCGCAGACGAGCTGCGCGATTTCGATTATACTACTCTTTTCTCGATTTACGTCGGCGGCGAGGCGGAGAGGGTGCTTTTAAGCTATATCGACGCTTCGGCGCTTGACGCGCCCGAGGAGGGGCAAACCTATTCCGTGACGATTGCGTTCGAAAAGAACGGCGTAAGCGCTTCCTCGACGGCGGAAATAAAGGTGGTCGGGCAGACGCAGATTAGTATTACGGCAAACAATATCGTTACTTATCCTAACGGCGAAAATATCGATTTGAAAACTCTTTTCACCGTAAAGGACGGCAACCGCGTTATAGAAGTAACCGACGATATGGTTACGGGCACGGTCGACTATTCAAAAGAGGGCGACAACGCAATCACTCTTACCTACGGCGGAAGAACGGCGATTGCGACCGTCACCATTAAGCTGGGCGTTATTATCGGCTACGCTACTTCCGATACGGTAATCGTAGAGGTCGGAACCGATGCGGACGACTACGATTTCGGCGCGGATTTCACCGTTATCATAAACGGCATAAGGTTTACCGATTTACCGCGCTCGTACTTCGATTTAAGCGCGGTGGATTTCAGCAAAGAGGGCGAGTTTACCGTCAAAATCAAAATACCCTACAATACCAAACCCCTCGGGCTCAGCGGTGCCAACTTCGACTATTTCGAAAAGGAAATTACCTACGAAGTAGTGGACGAAAAGGTTGAATATACCTTAAACGTGCTGCAACAGAACGTGGTGCTTCCCGCAGGTACCGTCAAATATAACGTGTATGACAATTTAAGCGTAACCATAGACGGAATAAGGCGCAAGCTTATCGACGACAAGGACAAATTGGACATAACCGCCTGCTATGCGCAGGTAGTTTCTCAACCCTTAGATTTTACTTCGGTTGCGGAGCAGACCGTCGAAATAGACGTTTACGTATTCGGGCCAGACGCCGACCCCGTAAGAGTGGCGTACCGACTGCGTATAGACAACGGCGTGGAGGTCAAGGGTCAGGAAAGAGTTGTTTTCAGCGGAACTACAGTTTACGCAAGAGAGCTTTTCACTATCACCGAAAACGGTGAAAGCGTTGACGTTACCGACGATATGGTAAGCGGCAAGATAGACCTGTTTAACGCGGGCGTGTACTTCGTTACCGCGACGTACAAGGGCGTAACGGCTCAGTCTAAGGCGGTGGTGCTGGACGCGGCTATGGCGGGCACTTATAAAACTTTGCTCAGCGAAATAGAGCCATACGAAGAAGAGGACGACGGCGGCGATTACGAATGGGACCAATATGCGGTCGACCCGACGTATTCCTCGACCTATGCGGCAACGCTCAAAAACCTCACTGTCGATACCGACGGCGAAATGTTCGTCGGCTCCGACAGAATAGAAATTATCTCTATTATCGACGATTGTACTTTCAGCGTAAAGCTGTATACAAACGACTATATTTTACGTTACGACGACGGAATTATAACTCTCGACCCCGATAATTCACTGCACATGTCGTACACCGACAGACGCAGACCCTTGGTTTATTTCCATAGCGATAAGTGGACGATAGAGGGCAGCATCGAGGTCAATTCCAGCACGACCGGCTGCAACGTCTTGCAGACCAACTCGCTTGGTAATACGGTCGTCGGGGCAGGCTCTTATACGCTTGACTTCTTTAAGCTTAGAGCGGCGGACGGTGCGGAAAGCTGGTACGGAATGAAAACGACGTTTATTTCCAAGCTTGCTTCCAACGTCTATTACGGTGACGAAGTGTTCGGCTTCGCCCGCTTCGCCCCCGACTTTGAAAACAAAGAAGGAGTCGTTTCCTCGGTCGGTTTCGGAGGCGAGACATACGGCTTTACAATGACGAGCGGCTCGAAGGCGATAATTAACAAGAATACCGCAACCGTTTCCGAATACGCGGGTATGTCTTTCAAGGGCACCGTAGACGGCAATTCGGCGATATTCGCCGTTGCCGCGAACGACAGGATTTCGCTTACTGTCGACAACAAAAAGGTGTTTGACCTTACGCCAAACGAGCAGGTTCCCATTAAAAACGGCGGACCCGCCTACGGCGACAATACCTGGCTGGTCTACGATATGAGCGTACCCTATTCTTACAGGTTCCGCTTAGACAAGGCAAGCAAAACCTTTACGCTTGACGCGCCCGACGATTTGTTCGGCAGGTACGAGTTCGGCACGGTTTGCTTCTTCTTCGACGGCTTCGGCACGGGCGAAGTCAACTTCGATACTTCAAGCAGGTATTTGACTACGGCGTTTTCGTACAAGCGCAACGGCGCGAATGTCGAAATTACCTATCTCAACCCCGCGCCCGATTTCTCATACGGCACGACGGCTAAATTCCTTTTCTCGGATTATAAAAACGTGCTTACCGTACGCGAAATTACGGGTATAGATTTGGTCGGAAAGCAGTTCGTCAGTGCTCAAATTTACGACGGCGCAATCGTCAATGTCGGCAATCTCGTGCTCGGCAAGGGCATCGGCGATAAAGAGCTGTATGACGGTATTTCAATCGTTACCAAGGACGGCGCGCTTTCCGTCGAGCAGATGAAGGGCGTAATCGCGGGAACAAAGACCAAATACGTAGACGTATCGCGCATAAGCTTCGGCAAAGCGGGCTTCTATCAGCTTATTATCAATGTCCCCGTGAACGGTAGCGTCAAGTCCTCGTACTACGCAGTGCAGGTGCTTGACAGCTTATATACGGGTAACAGGCTGCTCGGCAGATATTCCCAAAGCGCGGTCAGTGGAGCAACGCTTAATATAGACGAATTCGGCAGAATTTCGGGCGTGTTCGGCGGAATAAGCTTCAACGGCAGTGCAAGGCTGGGAGCAACCTCATTCACCGCTACGGCGCAGTGCGAGATGGGCGCTGTTACCATCACGGGTGAGCTTATAGAGGACGGAATTATCAAGGTGACGGCGCGCGGCGCGCTTATGTTCACCGACTGTCTTACGAACGGCACCGTCAAGACCTGCGGAACGGAGGGCTACGTCCTTCGAGCGGTCACGGCTAACGGCGTCACGGTATGTATGCTTTCAAATTCCGCAACCGCGCTCGGCAACGTAGTTACCGTCGAAGGCGATTTGAACACCGCAGGCGCGGTTGTCAAGGTTACCGACGGCGGCAAAGAGCTGTACTTCAAGATACTGGGCTGGAACGGTGTAGACAAGGGCTTGCAGATTTCCGAAGCGGTAAGGGGCGTATATACGCTTTCGGGCGCGGACGACCTTGTTTTGGACGGCTTCGGCACGGCGACGTTGGGCGGGCAAATCGGCTCGTACACCGTATACGGTAAAAACGTGACTGTGACGTTCGCTTCCGCGGTCAGAGTATTCACGATAGACACTATAAATAAAACCTATACCGAAGGCGGCGTCAATTTAGACGAAACTCTGCTGGTGGGCAAATCGTTCTCGCTGGAATTTAACTATTTCTGTCCGACGGACGAGCAGACCCCTTACAAGGCGGTAACTGTGTTTCAGTTCAAGGCGGAAGGCGCGGTAACGGTCAAGTCGTCATCGAAAGAGCACGATGAACAGTGCGGTGACTTATATTCTCCCGAATTCGCAACCGATTCGGGTATAGACGGAATTTTTACGGTTGCGGGTAACAAGGTGACCGTCATCGTAAACGGAAAGACGATAGTATTTACGTTTACAGATGCGGTCGGGCTGAACACGTTGACGTGTTCATCAACAGACGTAAGCTCGTCGTCGGCAGGCTACTTCAAAGTCGGTACCGAATTTACGCGCGTTTGAATTTAAAAGGAGTAAAATTATGAAAAAACGCAACATTACAAAAGCGGCGTTGGCGGTCCTGTCGGTTATGACAATCGGCGCGGGCGGCGCGGCACTTGCTGCGTGCGACGGTTGTGACGACGTTCACGAGCATAGCTACGGCTCGTGGACTATCGTAAACAATCCCACGCTTGAAAGCGGCGGAACGGCGGAGCGCTACTGCTCGGACAACGACGGCGGCAAGGAAACTTACGCGCTGCCCGCGCTTACCGATACGGCGGTATGGACGGAGCGCACTGCGGACTACACTGCGCCCACGCACACGACTGACGGAAGCAGGACGTTCAGCTCGGAATTCGGCACCGTAACGATTACCGTGCCCAAGGATGCAAACGCGCATACGTACGGCGGCTGGGTAATTACCCAAAAACCCACGCTGACTGACGGAGGCAAGGCGGAGCGTACCTGCTCGGCAACGGACGCCTACAAGGAAATTGCCGATATTCCCGCACTTTCTAATACAAATGTCTGGACAGAAAAGACTGCGGAGGCGGTCGAGCCCACGCATACCGCAGGCGGTAAAAGGGTGTTCACTTCCGTTTACGGAAGCGTTACGGTAACGCTTCCCGCAGAGGGACACGATTTCGGCGCGTGGGTAATAACTACCGAGCCCACGCTTACGGCGGGCGGCGAGGCTGTTCGCTCGTGCAACGCCGAGGGCTGCGCCGAGGACGCGACGGCTACGGAAAAATTTACGCTTCCCGCGCTTTCCGATACTTCGTTCTGGACGGCGGGCGACACCGTAGAGGCAGACTATAACCACGGCGGCAGCGTTACTTATGTCAACGCGGAATACGGCAGCGTTACGGTTGCCACCGAGCCCAAGCTTGTTGCGCCTTACGACAACAAGTCATATTCTTCCATTAATTTCGGCATTAACGGAAATGGAACTATTTCCGTTTCCGACAGCTGGCGTTCTGCGATAATGCAGGTCGGCAGCGACGGCGTTGGGTATTGCACGGGCTATCCCTTCCGCGGCAAGCTCGTGTTCGAAATGTTGGATATTACTACGGGTCACGTTAAAATCACTCAGTACGAGTCCGACGGCGAAGGCGGCTACAAGGACGAAATTTACAATCAGTACTATGCGTACGTTGACGTCGAAACGGGTATTCTGGTGTTGCAGTCCAAGGGTTGGAACGAGGTTAACGTAGCGATACCCTCGGATACCGCAATTTCGAGAAACGATTTCAAGGCATCGACTTGTATAGGCGATTTCATAATAAGCTACAATTTGGACGGCGAGGATTACGGAATGCTCGTCACCGAGGACGGCACGTATTTCGGCGTAAGCGTTTCGGACGGCTTCGGCACTCAGCTTGATGCGGGCAACTGCTTTGACCTCAACTTTAACCAGATAGGCGCGGCGTTCGTAAGCGTAGACGGAAAAATTATAAAAGGCTATGCCTACAATGGCGAAAAGTGGAACATTTCCGACGGTATGGAGGGCGTTTACAAGCTTTCCGACGGTAGAACTGTCATTATTACGGGCGGCTCGATAATCGGCGTTATAAATGATGACGGCTCGATGTTCGGCATAGGCAAATATGTAGTTGTAGATGCGGAAGGCAGAGTTATCGGCGCAACGCTCAGCGATGACGGCGGTAATTTAAAGGGCTATTACGAGTATACGCTTTCGGGCGACGGTATGTCGGCGCAGGGCGGTACCTGTACCGAGGTTGCGCCCAAGGTCACCGTTACGATAAATTACAACGGCACGCTGCCTACGGGCGCTACCGAAATGGTTGTTACCGCAGAGTACAGCAAGTTCACTCCGCTTCAAGTCGGAATACCCGAAAGCGCGGATATGATGTTCCGCGGCTGGTATCTTGACGCCGCCTGCACGCAGGAAGCGGAATTGACCGACGGCGTTTATATTCCCGACGGCGACGTAACCCTCTATGCCAAGTGGGTAAATAAGATTACAATCAATCTCGTGGGTCTGCTTGCGGCGGACGCGGACAAAGCCGAGTTCTGTCTCGGCGAGGGCGACACGGTGGGCGAATACCTCAACGTGTACGCAAAGCATTTTGTAGACGAAGCGGGCAAGCGCTATTTTGCGGGTTGGTATGCGGACGCTGCGTTTGAGCAAGCCGTTTCCGAGGATGCTAAAATTACTTCCGCCGACGACGGAAAGAAACTTTACGCCAAGTGGGAGGCGTTGCACGTCTGCTACGGCGAGTATTCCGGCAGGCAAATACTTTCGGGCGACACCGTAAGGGGCGCGGATATAAAGATAGGCGTTGACGGAACGATAACGGGCAGCTTCGTGCGTATGAATACGACCGAAGAAATTGCGGGTAAAATTTCGGCTTACGACGCGCAGTCGCAGGTTGTAACCTGGATACCCGATTCCGACAAAAACAAAACGTATAGCATGTGGTTTGACGCGGAGGAAGGAATTTTCGTAATTCCCGCCCAGTTCGACGGAACCGAGATGGATGACTATCCGTACGTGCTTACGACGGACGGCAATCTCGGCGCAAATGTAAACTTCGGCTCGAATACCGTCAAGGTCAATATGATTTCCTACGGCAGCAACAAGGTTGCGCTTTTACACGGAGAAAAAGTTTACGGCAACGTAACGCTTACCGACGCGTTCGGTGAAAGCCTCGGACCGGATAACGTATTAAGCTTTAAAACGCTGGTTGCTTTAAAGGACGGCAAGGTAATAACCACCATAGGCACCACCGCGGCGAATTTCGGCTCGTCCTTCGACGAGGTCGGCGCTTATGCCGAGTATAAACAGCTTGACTCCTATTACGGCGTTTACAATATAGGCGGCGTAGAGTACAGGCTTGACGGCGTCGGTATAGTAAGCTGGACCGACGGCGGTGAGGAAAAGAAGGGCTATTACACTCTTACGAGCGAGCCCGAAGAAGAGGTTAAGACCTTCGACGTGTTCGTACGCAAATATTATACCGAGGACGACGGCTCGGGTTCAGGCGGCTGGGACGGCGATTACGGCGAGTACTCCGCCCGTGCAACCGTCACCAAGTTCAAAAATATCGAGTACTACGTTCTTACAATCGGCGAGGGCGCGTCGAACAGCTCGTTCGTTAAGCCCGTTGCAACGCTTACCTATTCCGACGGTTCGGAAACGACCGAAAGCGTAAATATCAAGGTAGAGTTTACTCTTCCCGTCGCCGAGGATACGGAAGATAAGGTTTTCCGCGGCTGGTACGAAAACGCGGATTTCAGCGGCGAGCCGATTACTGCTATAACCTTCGAAAGTGTTTCGGACGTAAAGACCGTATACGCTAAATGGCTTGAAAAGGTTACGCTTACAATCAACTACAATAAAGACGGCGCTAACGTGCCCGACGTGATAGTTTACGGCAAGGGCGAGGTGGCGGAGACCATTGAAGAGCCCACCCGCGAAGAATTCAGCTTTGCAGGCTGGTACACCACCCCCGACTGTAGCGAAGGCAGCGAGTGGGACGCAAAAGCTCCGCTTACCGAAAACACCGTAATATACGCAAAGTGGAAGGCGGCTTTCGTGCTTACGCTGCACTATAACGACGGCTCTACGCCCGACAAGGTGCGTAAATTCGTCGACGGCGAAACCTTCAACCTTGACAACTTTGCCCCCGAAATTATTTATATCGACGGCAAGCTGTTCACGGGCTGGTATACCGACGAGGCGTGCACTGCGTCGTTCAGCGGCAATACCATTTCCGAAAATACCGATTTGTACGCAGGCTGGGAAGAGCACGCTCCGTACGACTTAATCAACGAAAATGCAAGCAGTGCATTCCAGACAGGTTTCACTTTCGACGAAACAAACGGTTGGTATGCAAGCGCAAATCAGGGGAACGGCAGTTCGCAGGCGGGTATGGTATTCAAGTCTTACCTTGCAGGACTGTTAAAGTTTCAGTATCAGGTGTCGAGCGAGCTTAACTGGGATAAGTTGATTATCAACGTCGACAGTATTACGAATACAAACGCGCTTGTGGAAACTTCGGGCGAAAACGGAATTTCTGCCGGAGGCGCGCCTCTTGAAAACGGCTGGGTAGATTTAGAGGTACAGCTCGAAGTAAATCAGGTGCTGTATATCTATTATAAGAAAGACAGCGGTGGCGACAGAGGTGCAGACACTGCGTGGGTGCGCAATTTCAATTTTGTACCTTTCGATTTGACGCTCGAGGGCGACTATACCTGTGAGGGTGCAGACCCCATTCAACTTGACGGTAAATGCACTATTACGCAGGGCGATAAGAAAGGCACATATCTGCCGACCGAAACAGAAAACGAGTTTGAAGTTTACTTTATTGATAACGGCAAAAATACGGCGCATTATATTCTTACGCTTGACAGAGCCGCAAACACCTATATGTTTACAGCGGTGACGGCGACTGTCCGTTACGAGATGAACGGTCACGGCGAAAAGGCGGACGACAACGCGTTTACAAACGTATTGTTTACACTGCCCACGGCGGACGAAATAATTGCGGAAAACTGGAAGTTCAAGGGCTGGTATACCGATGCCGAATGTACCGGCAGCGCTGTAAAATCGCTGACGCCGAAGGACGGCGAAAGCTATGTATTTTATGCGGAATGGGTTGAAGCGTTCAACCTCACGCTTAAAATAGGTAACGGATTCGAAGATAAGATAATTGCGTTTGAAGACGGCGAAACCTTCAATATCGCCACGATTAAACCCGAAGCGCTCTATGCGGACGGCAAGGTGTTTATGGGCTGGTATACGGACGCGGCTTGCACAACTCCCGCCCAGCTTACTACGCTTGAAAAGCACGAAACGGTATACGCCAAGTGGGAAGAGCACGGTCCCTATTCTATTAACGAAAGCGACACGTCGATATTGGACAGCAACACTAAAAAAGGCTTTGCTTTCGACGAAGTTAACGGCTGGTATGCAAGTACGAATAAGGGAACGAACAGTTCCGCTTCGGGAATGTCGGTTACCGCTTACGCCCCCGGCGTGGTCACGCTTCAATATCAGGTATCGAGTGAAACTCGTTACGATATACTTTCTTTAAGCGTCGCGGGGAAAACCCCTGTTAATGTCAGCGGACCTAACGGTATCGGGGACAATGGCGCGCCTCTTGAAAGCGGCTGGGTCAATTATACCGTTGAACTCGATACCAACGAAGTTCTTTGTATCATTTATAAGAAAGACGGCAGTGGAAAAGGCGGTGCGGATACGGCTTGGATAAGAAATATCTCCTTTATACCCTTCGATATGAGCGTCGCGGGCGATTACACCTGCGATGGCGAGGACGATATAAACCTTAATGGCAAGGGTGCCATAACGCGCGGCGACCTTGTGGGAACTTACGAGGCTACGGATGCGGAAAATACTTATAGCGTCTTCTTTAAGGAAGGCGGCGTTGCGGTTTCGCACTTCACTCTCGTAATAAATAAAGATGACCGCACTTATACCCTTACCGCGGTTACTACGAATATTACTTACATTATGAACGGTCACGGCGTAGCGCCCGACGGCGTAGTGTTTACCGACGTGCCCTTCACCCTTCCCGATTCGGATACCGTAACCGCAGACGGATATTTCTTCCTCGGCTGGTATACCGATGTGGCTTGCACTGAGGGCAATCTCGTAACTAAAATAACACCCGTTGAGGGTCAGACCTATACCTACTATGCAAAGTGGGTGGAAGCATTTACGCTTACTATCGTATACGGCAACAATCTCGATAACCGTATAGTGTCAATTCCTAATGGTAACGCGGTTAACCTTAACGACTACAAGCCCGGCTATACCGACGGACAGTCGTTCGACGGCTGGTATTCGGATGCGGAGTTAACAAACGCGGTTACCGAAACCGAGTTCGAAATAAACGGCGATGCAACCTTCTACGTAAAATGGAAGGAGGGCGAGTTGTTCGAGGTGGAGGGTAAAACCCCTACGGGTTCGGGCAAAGTGTTTACCGAGCAGACCCCCGGCGTCTGGGTAACGGAAAAGTCGTCTTCCGGCGATTCATTCGTTGCAATTAAGATTAATCAAAGCGGCACGCTCACCTTCAACTGGAAGGCAATCGACGGCGACCCCGACAATGACGGAGTAGACAGCCAGATGCAATACGCGACTTACGGAGCTGATGGCAACGCAATTAAATCTTGGGACAGAGCGTACGGTTCGATGTCTACGAATAATAATATCGATTTAGACGCCTGCACCGAAAATACGTTTACGCTGAGCGTAACCGAGGGCACTACCGTCTATATCAAATTCAACAGGACTTGGGCAGGCAGCAATGCGTGTGCAAAAATCTATAACATTCAGATAACCTAAATACTCAAACGGTAAAGAGGGCGGTGTAAACCGCCTTCTTTAATTTATATTAATGTTAATTTTCAAGCCTTTTTTAATTTTCGATTAGGTATTGACAATAATGTAGATTTGAATTATAATATTTTAGTATCAAAAAACGACAAGGGGTAAAAAATGGACATTAAAGACATTTTAGGCAAGTGCGACCATACCAACCTTTCGGTGACGGCAACATGGGCGGACATAAAGCAGCTTATCGACGACGGCATAAAATACGCCTGCGCGTCGGTGTGTATTCCGCCGTATTTTGTTGCCGAAGCGAAAAAGTATGCAAACGGCAGAATTGCAATTTGCACGGTCATCGGCTTTCCGAACGGCTACAACACAAAGGACGTAAAGGTTTTCGAAACATACGACGCGGTTAAAAACGGCGCGGACGAAATCGATATGGTCATAAATATCGGCGATTTAAAAGCAAAGTTTTACGATAAAATTCAGGACGAAATTACGGCAATCAAGTCCGTATGCAGCGATAAAATTTTAAAGGTAATAATAGAGACCTGTCTTCTTACCGAGGAAGAGAAAATAAAGATGTGCGAAATAGTCACCGCGGCAAAAGCGGACTATATCAAAACCTCGACGGGCTTCTCGACTGCGGGCGCCACGCGCGAGGACGTTGAAATTTTCGCAAAGCACGTCGGCGAGGGCGTAAAAATAAAGGCGGCGGGCGGAATTTCCTCGTTGCAGGACGCCGAAGACTTCGTTTCTCTCGGCGCGGACAGATTGGGCACATCTCGAATGATTAAACTGGCTAAGGAGGAAAATTTAATATGAGTAAAGACGTAAAGCACCCCAACGTACCTACGCCGCACATTACGGCGAACTACGGCGATTTCGCCGAAACCGTACTGATGCCCGGCGACCCTTTGAGGGCGAAATTCATTGCAGATAACTTTTTGGAGAACGCCGTTCTCGTCAACAACGTGCGCGGCGTAAACGGATATACGGGCTACTACAAGGGCAAGCGCGTTTCGGTTATGGCTTCGGGTATGGGTCAGCCGTCTATCGGCATTTACTCGTACGAGCTTTTTAATTTCTACGGCGTTGAAAAAATTATAAGAATAGGTTCTTGCGGCTCGTTCGATAAAGATTTGCACGTCCGCGATATTATAATCGCGCAGGGCGCTTGCACCAACGGCAACTATGCAATGCAGTACAATCTGCCCGGCACGTTCTGTCCCATTGCGGATTTTTCGCTTATAAGAAGGGCTGCCGAGCTCTGCGAGCAGGCGGGCGTCAACTACAAGGTCGGTAATATATTCTCGTCGGATATGTTCTACGACGATGCGAACAGCGGTATGCAATGGGCTAAAATGGGCGTGCTCGGCGTCGAGATGGAAAGCGCCGCGCTTTATTGCAACGCAGCGCGCGCAGGTAAAAAGGCGCTCTGCATCTGTACCGTAAGCGACAGCTTCCTTCATCCCGAAGAGAATACCACCGCAGAGGAAAGGCAGAACTCGTTCACCGCGATGATGAAAATCGCTTTGGAGCTTGCGTAATGGCTAAAAGATTTTTCCTTATTGTACTTGACAGCTTCGGTATAGGCGAGCTTCCCGATGCGCACCTCTGGCACGACGAGGGCAGCAACACCCTGGGAGCGATAAGAAACCACCCCAACTTTAAATGTCCCGAGCTTGAAAGAATGGGACTTTTCAACATAGACGGCGTCGGCGGGGGCGTAAGCGCGCCCGCTGCAAGCTATGCGAAAATGAGCGAGCGGTCTATGGGCAAGGATACGACTATCGGGCACTGGGAAATTGCGGGTATAATTTCACCCGAGCCCTTGCCGACCTATCCCGACGGCTTCCCCGAGGACGTCATAAAGCAATTCGAAAGCAGGACGGGCAGAAAGGTTATCTGCAACAAGCCCTATTCCGGTACCGAGGTAATAAAGGATTACGGGCGCGAACACGTGGAAACGGGCGCGCTTATCGTCTACACATCGGCGGACAGCGTATTCCAGATTGCCGCGCACGAGGACGTTGTTCCCGTGGAGCAGCTTTATAAATATTGCGAAATTGCGCGAGAAATGCTCGTCGGCAAGCATGGCGTAGGCAGAGTTATTGCGCGACCTTTCAACGGCGAATATCCCTATTCGCGCACTTCCAACAGACACGATTTTTCGCTTCTGCCGCCTGCGGACACTATGCTGAACGTCTTGCAGCGCGCGGGCTACGAAACGATTTCGGTCGGAAAAATTTACGATATATTTGCGGGCAGCGGAGTTTCGGAAAGCAACCGCACCACCTCGAATACCCACGGTATGGAGGTGACCAAAAAGATGCAGGGCAGAGATTTCTCGGGTCTGTGTTTTGTCAATCTCGTCGATTTCGATATGAAATACGGTCATAGAAACGACGTGGCGGGCTATGCTGCTGCGGCGACAGAGTTCGACGGGTTCTTGACTTCTTTTATTAAGGATATGAGAGAGGACGACGTCCTTCTTATCACGGCGGACCACGGCTGCGACCCCGCAACGCCGTCCACCGACCATTCGCGCGAGTATACGCCTATGCTTATATACGGCAACTCGATAAAGAGCGGGGTAAACCTCGGCACGCGGTCGAGCTTTGCGGACATAAGCGCGACGGTGTTGGATTATTTCGGCGTCGGCAAGGAAGACACGCGCGGCGAAAGCTTTTTGGGGGAGGTTAAAAAATGATTGACAACAAAGCATTGATGACTGCGGCGCAGAAAGCGCGCCAAACGGCCTATACGCCGTACTCGCATTATTGCGTGGGCGCGGCTCTGCTTACCAAAAGTGGAAAGATTTACACCGGCTGCAATATAGAAAATGCGGCGTTCACGCCCGGTAACTGCGCCGAGCGCACCGCGATTTTTAAAGCCGTTTCCGAGGGCGAGCGCGAATTCGAGGCTATCGCCATAATCGGCGGCAGAGAGGGCGAAACGGCTGACTTCTGCGCGCCCTGCGGCGTTTGCAGGCAGGTAATAGCCGAGTTCTGCGGCAAAGATTTCAGAATTATCCTCGGCAACGAAAACTCTATTAAAGAGTACACGCTCGATAAGCTGTTGCCTTTCGCGTTTACGGACAAAGATTTATAAAATATGGGTAAGCTTTTAAAGCTTTCGGCGGTCTGTGCCGCGGCGGTTGCGCTATGTGCGGCGGGCTGCGGAGTGGAAGTACATAATCATTCGGACGGCAACGGCGACGGAGTTTGCGACGGGTGCGGCGAAAGGACGACGGTAGAGCTGTCTTTTTATGCGATAAACGACCTGCACGGCAAGTATATCGACACCGACGTTCAGCCCGGCGTGGACGAGTTTACCGCCTATATGAAGGCGCTGTACGCCGACCCCGCCCGCGAAGAAATTTTGCTCTCTTCGGGCGATACCTGGCAGGGCACCGTGGAATCCTCCACCAACAAGGGGCGGCTTCTCACCGAATGGATGAACGAGCTTGACTTTGCGTCGATGACGCTCGGCAACCACGAATACGATTGGGGCTCGCAGGTGTTAAAGCCCAACAGCGAGCTGGCGGAATTTCCGTTCCTTGCCATCAACGTAACCTATAACGGCAAGCCCGCGGATTACTGCCGCGCTTCCACCGTAGTGGAAAGGGGCGGCGTAAAAATAGGCATAATCGGCGCGATAGGCGATTGTCTCGGCTCGATTTCGGGCGACTTCACCGCAGGGCTTAAATTTGCTACGGGCAGCGCGTTGACCTCGCTGGTTAAGGCAGAATCGGAAAAGCTGAGGGCGGAAGGCTGCGAATTTATAGTATATTCCATTCACGACGGATACGGCGAAAGCTTTTCCGCTTCGAGCGTTAACGAGGTTTCCTCGCGCGAAATTTCAAGCTATTACGACGTTTCGCTGTCCGACGGCTACGTCGATTTGGTTTTCGAGGGACACACTCACCAGCGCTATATTTTAAAGGACGAACACGGCGTTTACCATTTGCAGGGCGGCGGCGAAAACAGCTTCGTAAGCTCTGCCGAGGTTTCGCTGAACAGAGCGACGAGGGAATTCACTGTTAAGCCAAGGCTTATAAGCAGCAGCGTTTACGCGGACGGCGAAAGCGACCCCGTAGTGGGCGAGCTGTTCGATAAATATTTTCCGACCGACAATCCTTACACGACCGTGCTCGGGAC
>CATJZR010000149.1 GCA_949745625.1 uncultured Eubacteriales bacterium
CGTTCGGACGACGATTTCGACGGTATCACGGGCGAGCTTATCGACGTCGATTTAACAAAGCGCGTCAAAGATTATCATTATTCCATAGTATGGTTCTGGGCTGCGTTTGCGGTGTTCGTTTTCAGTTTGGCTTATACCGTTCCTATAAGTATATTCGTTGCGCCGCATTACTTTGATTTTAAATGGATTGTGCCGGACGTCATTGCGCTTGTCGGAATCTATTTAATGCCCGTAATACTTTTAGGCGTTTCAGCATTTCTTTTAAAAAAATATTTCGTAGCGTCGTCGCATTTTAAGAAAATAATGAGTGGCAGACCTTATTTCACTCTCGGTAAAGTGTTCGCGTCGGAAAAGACGTATCGCGGCAGCGCGCGTAAAAAAGCATTTTATTGCTATATCGATAAATGGGGCGAGCGGCATACCGAGGTAGTAACGTCGCATATATATCTCGCAAGAATACAGGGAGAGGACTACGATGTTTTAGTGGCATATACTTCCGCGGGCGATTCTACAATAATTACCGAGTGTGTATTATGCGCGGAAGAAGAGGAAAATGAATAAATAAAACAGCTCCGTGCTTAACACGGAGCTGTTTTAATCTTCCAGACCCAAAAGATAGTCGGTTGTCACATTGAAATATTTTGCAAGCATTATTAACTCGTCAAAATCAGGTTTTGTTTCACCGAGTTTCCATCTTGAAAATTTTTGCTTATAAATACCTAAGTCATTGCAAATTTCTTTTTGTTGTTTGCCGCTACTTTCTATAAGTTCGTTTAATCTTTCTACAAATAAATTCATAATAATATTGTAACAAAAAGTGTGACTAAATACTTGACAGTCACACAAATTAGGACTAAAATATAATAAAAAAATAAAAAGGTGTATTTATGGAACATTCTGTTATCGATTATATTTTTGGCAACGACGAAATGCACGAGATGGTGTGTGAAACGAAAAAATTTAAAGAAGTTTCGGAGTCCGGATTTAAAGCTTACTGTAAATTGAGAGATTCGCTTAACAAGGAACAGCTTGATTTATTTGACAAGTTCGAAGAGATGATGGAGGAAGAGCGTTATATGGATATTGAAAGATATTTTAAAGCAGGTGTAAAGATAGGCGTGCGCTTCGTTTCCGAGTGTATGTTCGATTAATTAAAGAAAATTTGCAAAGCTTGTCTAAATCGTTTGCTATTTTTTTGTTGTTGTGTTATTATATTTTCGTTACGGATACAAAGCGGTGCGAATACTCAACGGCTGGCTTTGTTTCCCGCAAATATTCCATAGGAGGATAAAGTAAATGGAAAAGCAAGAAATTATCGCAAAATACGCTTTAAAGGAAGGCGATACGGGTTCGCCCGAGGTTCAGATTGCGCTTTTAACGGAACGCATCAATCACCTTAACGAGCATCTTAAAGAGCATATTCACGACAATCACTCGCGTCGCGGACTTCTTAAAATGGTAGGCCGCCGTCGCGGACTTTTGGACTATTTAAAGAGCAAGGATATCGAGAGATACCGTTCGATTATTGCTGCTTTGAATTTGAGAAAGTAATTTTAAAAAGGGCGCTTGATTTTTGCGCCCTTTTTTAATGATTAAACCGTCTGTAACGGGAGTTACAGGCACAAGAACAGAAAAGAAAAGGAGTTAACAATGAACAATTACAAACAATTCAGCTTTCAAGTAGGCGGACGCGAAGTCATTGTCGAAACGGGCAAGTATGCAGAGCAGGCTAACGGCGCATGCCTTGTGCGCTGCGGCGAAACCGCGGTTATGGTTTCCGTATGTATGTCTGCCGCACCGCGCGAGGGAATGGATTTCTTCCCCCTGCAGGTTGACTACGAAGAGAAGATGTATTCCGTCGGTAAAATCCCCGGCGGCTTCAAAAAACGCGAAGGCAGGGCAAGCGACAAGGCGATACTTACTTCAAGACTTATAGACAGACCGCTTCGTCCGCTGTTCCCGAAAGGACTTTTCAACGACGTAGTGGTAATCGCGCAGGCAATGTCGGTTGAACCCGACGTCTCGCCCGAGCCGCTTGCAATGATTGGCTCGTCGATAGCGCTTGCAATTTCCGATATTCCCTGGGCGGGACCTACCGGCTCGGTAGTGGTAGGACTTGTTGACGGCAAGTACGTCATCAATCCCGACCTCGCCCAGCGTGATAAGAGCAGAATTCACTTAAACCTTGCGGGTACGAAGGATGCCATTTTAATGATTGAAGCGGGTGCGGACGAAGTCACCAACGACGAAATGGTCGGCGCAATCACCTTCGGCTTTGAGGAAATTAAGAAGATTTGCCGCTTTATCGAGGATACGATTGTTCCCGCTGTCGGCAAAACCAAAAAAGAAATAGAGCTATATCATATTCCCGAAGAGCTTGACAAGGCAGTACGCGCTGACGAGAAGAAGAAAATCGACTTGGCAATCGAACCCTTCGTCAGACAGGAATTAGAGGTGCGCCCGTTCGAAGCAGAGGCAGACGTTTTC
>CATJZR010000150.1 GCA_949745625.1 uncultured Eubacteriales bacterium
TATGAAAAAGACTATAGCAGTATTTGGTGCGGTTCTGGCATCATTAACGATATTTTCGGGTTGCGGAGAAACGGAAGAATTTTCAACCCAAGGCAAATATTTTTTTGCTATGAATGCAGAGGCGACTTTGGTTGTATCGGATAAATTCACTCCCGAAAAACAGAACGATTTCAGCAGGCTTTGCGGCGATATTACAAGCACGTTGACCGCGCTCGACGGCTCGCTGTCTTCAAACGATAAAAGTAATTCAAGCATAAGCAGATTTAACTGCGCCGCTGCAGGCGAGAGGGTTGAAATAGACTTTACGGCGTACAGCGTGTTAACGCTTGCGAAAAGCGTTTACCGGCTTACCGAAGGTTATTATAACCCTGCGGTTTATTATAACGTGCAGGCGTACGGCTTTAACGAAGCTACCGATATATCTAAGCCTCCCGAACAAAGAATTCCGTCCGACGCGGTTGTGGAGAAGTATAACCGGTTATCTCAAAGCTTCGGGGAAATACAGCTTGTTGAAGAAGATAATAAATACTATGCGGTAAAACCGACCGCTACCGTAGAGGTTGACGGCGTTACCTGTTCTATGAAGATAGACCTCGGCGGAATAGGCAAGGGTTATGCGGTGGACGAAATTAATAAGCTTATTGACAGCTACGGCTTTAAATACGGCTATCTCAGCTTCGGGACAAGCAGTATTCTTGTAAAGGAACACTATGTAAACGGTTCATATTCTCTCGGCTTTACAAATCCGCGCGCCGACGCGCAAAGCAACGTTTACGTCAGCACTTTTGTAAAAAGCGAATGTCTTTCCACCAGCGGAGATTACGAGCAGTTTTTTATGTACGATTCCGACAATGACGGAGTAAAAGAGCGTTATTGCCACGTATTCGACCCCACGACGGGCAGACCCGTACAGACGGGTATAATGTCGGCAACCGTAATCGGCGGCAGCGCAGCGGAGGATGACGCGCTTACAACCGCGATTATGGCAATGGGCAAGGAAAAGGCTGTTGAGTTTATAAACGAAAAACTTTCCGCAAGAAAAGTGGTGTTCTGTTACGATAACAACGGAAAGTACGAGGTTATAACAAATATTCCCGAAAGCGAAATAAAGATAATGCACGATAAGTTTGAAATTGTAAATACGGTTTCGGACGGAAAAATAGTTTTAGGTTAAAATGTCTTTAAAAAAGGTTGAACAGGTAAAAGCCGATAAGGGTTTTAAAATATGGGACTTGATTATCTACGGTGCGATAGCTGTAATAGTGGCCGTGCTGTTTATTACGCTGTTCGCCGTGCGTGACACAAGCCCGTTAAAAGGTATCCGCGTAGTGCTTGGCAACGAAGTGGTTTACGAGTACGACTTTGAAAACGGAAAGCAGATAAGCTGTAATACGCAGATAGTGGAAATCACCGAGGATAACGAAGAAAGCGTATCTTTAAAGATTAAATCGGGCGAAGCGGATTATAACTATATTCTGATAACCAAAAGCGGTTCGGCTAAAATGACGGACGCCAACTGCGATAAACGCGACTGCGTATACGCACCCGAAATAAAAGACAACAGCGGTGTTATATACTGCTCGCCCCACCGTTTGAAAATTATTCCTTATGACTTTGATATGGATAACGGAAATATAATAATGTAAAAACAACCCGACGTAAGTCGGGTTGTTTTTTGGTTTTGCGGTTTGTTATTCTTCCGTTTTCGGAGTTTCCTCCGCAACTACCTTTCTGCTTATTATAATTTTTCTGGGGCACTTTTCCACGCAGGTAAGACAACCCGTACATTTGGTATAATCGATTTGGGGCAGATTGTCTTTCATGGTAATTGCGCCGTGAGGACAAACCTTTGCGCATATTCCGCAGGCTATGCAGCCGACCTTGCAAACGTTCATAACATCTTTGCCCTTGCACTTTGAAGAGCAGGCGACGTAAATGGGTGCGGAAGCAGGAATACGGTCGATTATGTCTTTGGGGCATGCCTCTATGCACGCGCCGCAGGAAATGCACCTGTCGGGGTCTACTTCTGCAAGTCTGCCTTCAACCGAAATTGCGTTCTCGGGGCAGACTGCCTTGCAGTCGCCGCAGCCGAGACAGGCGTACGAGCAGGCTTTGTTTCCGCCGTAAAGCGCCGCGTTCGCCGCGCAGGTGGGGTTGCCTTTATATTCGAATTTGTCCGCCGCGTTTTCAACTCCGCCCATACAGTGAACCACCGCAACGGTGGGCTCTTCGTCTTTAAGCTCTATTCCGAGCAAAGCCGCAATTTCCGCTTTCTTTTCGGGCGAGGTAACGTGGCAGTCGGCAAGATTTGCGCCGCCGCCGGCAAGCTTCTGCGCGAAGCCGCTACAACCCGAGCAGCCGCAGCCGCCGCAGTTTGCACCTGCAAGATTGTTCAATATTTTCGTTACTTTTTCGTCAACGTCAACCTTGAAAAATTTGCCTATCAAGAGAATTAACGCGCCGATAATGAGTGCCGAGCCTGCAAATATACCTGCAACTATTCCAAGCGTTATCCAGGTTTGAGAAGTTATACTCAGTAAATTCATTGCTCTGCCTCCTTATATGCTGATTTGCGTAAATACAGTAAACGCCATACAAATGAATCCTGCGGCAATCATTGCAATGGGGAACCCTGCAACGGCTTTGGGTAACTTGTAGTAGTTAAGCCTTTCGCGCATACCGCTCATTATAATCATAACAAGGGTAAAGCCCAGTCCTGCAAACAGTGCGTATAAAAGCGCCCAGCCCATATTCATTGCAACGCCTTCGCCGAGAATTTTGGACATATCGCCGATAACCATCTCGGTTACGCCGAGCACGGCGCAGTTGGTGGTTATGAGGGGGAGATATACGCCCATTGCATTGTAAAGCGTGGGGGAAATTTTCTTTAATATTACTTCAAGCATTTGCACGAGTGACGCTATGATAAAGATAAAGAAAATAATTTCCAGAAAGTCAAAGTGGAGGGGAACCATTACGTAGGTGTAAATGGGGTAGGTTACAAGCGTTGCAAGTATCATTACAAGCGTTACCGCAATTCCCATTCCAGCCGCGGACGTCGTCTTTTTGGAAACGCCGAGGAAGGGGCAGATACCGTAGGTTTTGCTTGTTATGAAGTTATCCGTAAGTACTGCCGAAAGTACTATCGCAAAAAACGTTGCCATAAATTAAACGCCCTCCTTCAACATATTTTCACGCGCAAGCTTGTTGGCTTTAACTCTCCTTGCGCGTACTACGCCGTCAACGATATAGGTGAATACCGCAATGCAAAGACCGTAAATCATAAACGAGCCTGCCGGACTTGTAAGCATACTGATTTTGAAATTCATTATCTGTAAGCCGAACAGCGAGCCTTTTCCGAAGAATTCGCATATAACGCCCATTATCGTAAGCGCCGCGGTAAAACCGAGTCCGTTGGCAACGCCGTCTACGGTCGATTCCAAAACTGTGTGCTTGTTTGCAAACGCTTCCGCTCTGCCTAAGATTATGCAGTTAACGACTATTAAAGCGAGGAACGTTCCCAAACTGTCGTACAGCGACGGAATAAACTTTTCAAGGAACATTCTTATGAAAGTAACCAGCGTCGCTATTATTACTATATAGCAGGGTATACGCACTTCGTTGGGAATAACCTTTCTCAGTGACGAAATAATGATGTTTGAAAGCGTAAGCACCACCAAAACGGTAAGTCCCATTCCCATAGCCGAAAACGCCGAGTTGATAAGACCGAGGGTGGGGCAGGTTCCCAAAACGAGTATAAACGTGGGGTTTTGGAAAATAAGTCCGTCTAAGGCATAATTCTTATACTTATTCATTTGCACCACCTCCCAGTGTTAAAGAAATGTCGTAGTTCGCCGTAGCGTAAGCGGCTGCATACATACAAAGATAGGTTGA
>CATJZR010000151.1 GCA_949745625.1 uncultured Eubacteriales bacterium
ATAAATTTCTTGTATTTTGCAGCAAGGTCTGGATATTCTTCCTCGTATTTCGAGAACAGCTCACGCCAGGCCTTTTCCTTTTCAAGCTTGCCTTCGGCAAGCTTCATGCAGTGTTGAGTTACTGCTTCGGGAATAGTGAACGGCTCTTCCGTCCAACCCAGCGTTTCCTTTGCCTTTGCAAGGTTTGCCTCGCCTAAGGGCGTTCCGTGAGCCTCCGCGCTGCCTGCCGCCGGCGAGCCGTAGCCTATAACCGAATTACAGATGATAACGGAGGGGCGGGTCAAATCGCTCTTTGCACGGTTGAGTGCGGCTTTCAAAAGCGAAAGATTGTTCGCGTCGCTTACGCGCAAAACCTGCCAGCCCTGCGCCGCAAACCTCGTTGCGGGGTCCTCGGAAAAGGTGGTGTTGATATTTCCCTCTATGGTAATATTGTTTCTGTCGTAAAGTAAGATAAGCTTGCCGAGCTTCTGTGTTCCCGCAAACGAGCACGCCTCGTAGCCTATGCCCTCTTCGAGGCAGCCGTCACCGCACAATACGTAGGTGAAATGGTCTACCACTGGGAAGTCGGGTCTGTTGAACATAGCAGCAAGATGCGCCTCGGCAACGGCTAAGCCTACCGCGTTGCCTATGCCTTGACCGAGAGGACCGGTCGAAGCCTCTACGCCGTCGGTAACGCCGTATTCGGGGTGTCCGGGGGTTTTAGTTTCAAGCTGTCTGAACCCCTTAATATCATCCATAGTTACGCCGTAACCGAAGAGGTGTAAAAGGGAATATAGCAGCATAGAGCCGTGTCCTGCCGAAAGTACAAACCTGTCACGGTTATCCCACTTCGGGTTTTTATAGCTGAAATTCAAAAAATCGGCAAACAGCTCGTAGCCGATAGGCGCAGCCCCCATACATATTCCGGGGTGTCCCGAGTTGGCGCGGTTTATAGCTTCCGCCGATATAATTCTTATGGCGTCTACGCTCTTTTTAGCCAAGTCCATATATTTCTCCTTTATAATTGTATGTATTTTTCTAAGTTTTCAATATTCAAAAACCGATAGGGTGCAAGCATTTTCGCAAGCCTTGCGGCAATAAGCTTATTGCCACCCGCGGCGTCGCTTTCAAAGTTAATCGGCATAACGGGGTCGTGCAAGCTCATTCTAAGTAAAAACCAACTGTTGCCGCAACGCACGCGTACCCCCTCGTAGCTGTCCTTTGCAAGTTGCATGCTCCCGTCGAGGGAGGCAAGCTTTTCTATATCCTTTATAACCTGCGCGCCCTTCGCCTTGAAGTCGGTTGCGTCCTTAAACGAAATGCGCACCTCGTCGCTTTCCGCAGGTTCGGGCAGGTCGGCAATCAAATCGGTAAGGTTTTCGCCTCTGCCGAGGGAAATAAGAAGCTTCGTTATAAGGTATGCTCCGTCGTCGAGAAAATAATTCTCTGCAAATGCCGCGTGACCGGAGGTTTCTATCGCAAGGGGGGAATAGACACCGCCGTCGTTCAATTCCTTACACTTGTTAATCACGTTTTTATATCCGCGCATATACCGAAGGTGCTTTCCGCCACGGCTTTCGATAAACGCGGTAAGTCCGTCGCTTGTAACCGAGTCGGTGACTATAACACCCTTTTTATCCTTTAAAAGTATAGCCGAAAGCAGCGCAATTAAGCGGTTGCGGTTTATTTCCTTGCCGCTTGCATCTACGGCGCCCGCGCGGTCAACGTCGGTATCGAATATTATTCCCAAATCCGCGCCGCAACAAACGGTAGCATTACGCAGACTTTCTATCGCCGCCTTGTCCTCGGGGTTGGGTATATGGTTGGGGAAACGTCCGTCAGGCTGCAAAAACTGACTGCCTTCGACGTTTGCACCGAGCGGCTTTAACACCTTTTCGGTAAAGAATCCGCCCGCACCGTTACCTGCGTCTACGATAATTCTTTTGCCTAATAGCGGCTGCTTACTTTTACAGCCGTCGCGCACGGTCTCGACGAGCAGGCGCGAATATTCGTTCATAAACGGATGAATACTATGCATTCCGCTGCCGCTTAAAAAATCCTTCCGCTCGGCAATATTCAAAATATCGTCTATATCGGAAGAGTCAAGCCCGCCGTCGGGCGTAAAAAATTTAAGTCCGTTTCTGTCGTAAGGCAGGTGCGATGCGGTAATCATAATCGACGCGTCGCAGCCGCAGAAAGACTTTTTCAGTAGTATGAACATCGAAGGGGTGGAAGAAAGACCCGTATAAATAAGGTCGCTTCCGCTTTCGGTTATTCCTTCCCTGACGCGGCCGAGTATACGTTCGGCTGAAATTCTGCTGTCGTTACCGACTGCGATTTTAAAAGCCGCTTTGCCGTAGCGCAAGCTCAGCCATTTTACAAAAGCGCGGCTTATATCGCGCACCGCTTCGTCGGTCAGCGTTATATTTTCGCCAACCGCCGTGCCGCGCACGTCCGTTCCGCTTTTAAGATGCCCGTAAGTTTTGTTCATATATACTATTATATATTATCTTTGCCGTTATTTCAAGTGTTTGGCGTCTAAAAATAAAAAAAGGAACGCTCGGCCGTAAACCGTTTCATACGTTCCTTTTGGGGTTATCGGTCTGCCCGAGAAGATAGTCGCAGCTGACGCCGTAAAAATCCGCAAGCTTAATTAAAATGCCCGTCGGTACGTCGTTTTCGCCCGTTTCGTATTTGGAATACCCCGTCTGCGACATTCCCAGCATTTTGGCGACCTGCGACTGGTTCATATCTCTGTCCTCGCGTAAATCGCGTATTCTTTTATAGTTCGTCCGTGTTTGCATTGTAGTTCATTTTAACTTAATATTGTCAAATGCTTGACATTTTAACCTAAAACAGGTTAAAATAATTTTACAAACCAAACAAAAGGAGAATTAACTTATGGAAATAGTTCTTAACAACGGCGAGCAAATCGTCAAATCGTGGGATTACGGCAAGGCAAAGGGCTTGATTTTTACCAGAGGAAAATACAACCTTACGCTTACGAATAAAAAAATAATTTGTACTTTCGAAAATAAAAAAGAAAGCAGCCGACAGGATTTTGACATTAACGAGATAAAAGGCGTTTCCGCGTCTTACGTAGTTAAGCGGCGTTTCTTCATTTTCAAAAGAGGTCAGCTCAACGTATCGCTGTTTATGCCGTCAAGCGAGCATACGTTAGTAGGGCTTAACGCAATCCGCGGTGGCGGCGGGTTCCTTGCATTTTTACGCGCCATACCTATTTTAGGCTTGCTTTTCGGCGGTGGTAAAACCAAAATTAAGGTAGACGTAAACGCGGCAAAGGACGTGGTCGCAAATTTATCGGCGCTCGTTTTGAAATATCAGACGTCGGCGGTGTAATTATGGCTGTCGAAACGTTTGACGGCGAAAAGGCGCTGTACGATAGAGACTATTCCGCGGGGCGGCGGCACGTCGGCAACATAACTGTTACAGACAGGCGGCTTATTGCTTCGGTGGATAATAAGCGTATCGCTTCGAAAACCGAAATAAAGATAAGCAGCGTTGCGGGAACGGTAGTTGGGTTTAAGCGTTCCGGCGTGGTTGCGTTTATCTTTGGCGTTATATTCGCATTGATAGACGTAGCCTTATGTATATTTATTAATTCAAAGCCGAGTTTTAATTCAAAATCAGCAAATTTATCAAATATTTGAAATTTGACCAATTTTCCGGTTTTGAATTGAAACTCGGCTCTGAATTAATAAATATACATAA
>CATJZR010000152.1 GCA_949745625.1 uncultured Eubacteriales bacterium
AAATTTCAAAGCTGTCGGCAGAGCAGTGCTTTGAGTTTTTGAACGGTTGGGTGCAAGAGTTCGGCACGGACGCGGACAGGGCGCATTTTGAGGATAAGGCGCAAATATTAAAAATATTAGAGCTGATTATGGGCGTCGGCGGCAAAAAGCGCAGAAAGGATATCGAGCGCGCCGAGCAGGGCGTAAGATTAATAGATTACTTCTTCGACGACACTTTCGCGCCCGAATACTCTTTCAGGTACGACAAATCCTCGGTAAATACCGTTATAGAAGAATTTATAAAAACTTACGACGAGTCAGATGACAATTCGGCGTGGTTTGCAAAGGTAAAGGAGATTGCGCCCAAAGTGGGTTTTGCAAGCGAAACAAGCGAGTATCGCGCTCACCCCGAAAATTACAGGGGCAGCGTTTCGGACGTAGCCGAAATTCTGCGTATCGCGGTTACGGGTATGGCGAACTCTCCCGACCTATGCACGATTATGCGCATACTCGGCAGAAAACGCACTGTTGCGCGCTTAAATAAAGCTATAATAAGGTAATGTGAAAAACAAGCAAAAAGTATGTAAAATCAGCCGCCGGAAGATTTGCCTTAATTGACATTTTTCGACACGCAACATACAATGAATTGCAAGGAGTAAGGATATGTTAAGATTAACCGACATCAAGAAAGACTACCCCGTAGCGGACGGTCACGTCAACGCGCTTAAAGGCGTAAGCATAAGCTTCCGTAAAAACGAATTCGTTTCTATTCTCGGCGCTTCGGGCTGCGGAAAAACCACGCTGTTGAATATAATAGGCGGACTCGACAAATATACCTCGGGCGATTTGATTATAAACGGCGTAAGCACCAAAGAGTTCGGCGACAAGGACTGGGACACCTATCGCAACCATTCGATAGGCTTTATATTTCAAAGCTATCACCTCATACCCCACCAAAGCGTTTTACAGAACGTCGAGCTTGCGCTGACCATTTCGGGCATAAGCAAGGAAGAGAGGCGCAAACGCGCGATAGACGCGCTTAACAAGGTGGGACTGAAAGACAGAATACATCAAAAGCCCAACCAGCTTTCGGGCGGTCAGGCGCAGAGGGTGGCTATTGCACGTGCGCTTATAAACGACCCCGAAATCGTTCTCGCGGACGAACCGACGGGCGCGCTCGACTCTGTTACCAGCGTGCAGATAATGGAGCTTCTGAAAGAAATTTCCAAAGACAGACTCGTTATAATGGTTACGCATAATCCCGAGCTTGCCGAGCAGTACTCAACGCGTATAATACGGCTTAAAGACGGCGAGGTGATTGACGACAGCAAGCCCTATTCCGCAGAGGAGGAAATTGCCGAAACCTCGCAAAAAGAGGAACCGAAAGTCAACAAAGGCAAAAAGAAGTCCGCTATGTCGGTGGGTATGGCATTTATGCTGTCCCTTAAAAACCTGCTGTCAAAGGCGAAGCGTACCACTATGGTTGCTTTTGCCGGCAGTATCGGCATAATAGGCGTATCAATGGTGCTTGCAATTTCCGCAGGCGTAAGCAGTTACATAGACGAAATGCAAAACGATATGCTTTCGGGCTATCCTTTGCAGGTTACGGAAACGGCGATTGACTTTAACGCGCTTATGGATACCGCGTCGGGTAAAAAAGTCGAAATAAACAAATTAGACGATAAGATTTACGTTGATTCGCTTTTGGAAACGCTGATGAGTTTTAATAACTCGACCACTACTAACGTAATTACGGAAGATTATAAAAAATATGTGGACGCAATGCCGAAAGAGTACTATAACGCTCTCGTCTACGGCTACGGCTTTGATATGTCGAATTACATTTACACCGATTTTACATATACCAAAGCGGACGGAACAAAGCAGACCGATAACGCGTCTATTACGGCAATCAGGGCTATATATTCGGCGGTATTGAAAAAGCAGCCCGATTACGCCGATTACGCGGATATGATAAACACCGTAAATACGTTCGCGCAGATACCTAACAATTACGAATATATACTTTCTCAGTACGATATTTTGGCTTCCTATAACGGAAAAACGCAGGAGCTTACCGAAGCGGAAATAAAGGATATTTTCAATAATAAGGACAGTC
The DNA here is from genome assembly GCA_949745625.1 of uncultured Eubacteriales bacterium. Classification (GTDB taxonomy): domain Bacteria; phylum Bacillota; class Clostridia; order Christensenellales; family Borkfalkiaceae; genus Coproplasma. Next base: position 2,099 of record CATJZR010000152.1, read on the forward strand.
TTATTATGGTTGTCAGTCATAACGCGTTTTCCGATTTGAATTTCGGTCAATACGGATATATGACGCAGGACGAATTTCTGAACTTTGCGTACAAGGCTCAGGGCGGAGAATACGACCAGTCCGTCATAGATAAGTATAACGGAATTTATAACAGCGAAACGGGCGAATGGGACGAAAATCTGCAAGGAACGGATTTTTCGTTCTTCATCGGCGAAAACGCTCACTCGTTCAAATGGTATCCCAACGACGCGGTGTATTCGCAATACTTGCCGGTTTTGGAGGAGATTCCGCGCGAGTCCGATACGGGAGAGAAATACACTATATCACCTTTCAAATATAACCCGTATTCCGACAATTTTGCGGAAACCGACGCTATAGATATGAAAGTCAAGGTTATTCTTCAAAAGAAGAAAGATATTTCGTACGGTTGCTTAAACTCCGGACTGTACTATACGGAAGAGCTTACCGAACACCTTTTAACAACTTCGGCGAACAGCAAAATAAGCAAGTATATCGACGGGCGCGACGACGATTCGACCGGAGTTATAAATTTCGCGTTCAACTATTCATATCCCGACCCCGACGACAGCAAGATTATTCACGACGCAAACGGAATTTCCATTATTATGAATCTGCCTACGATGTCAATGACGACTATGATGATGGGCAGCAGTATCGATATGTATAAGGTACCTTTAAATCTTGTCGGCGGCACGAGAATTCCGAAAACCTTCAACGTGTACCCCACCGATTTTAAGACCAAGGATAACATAACTGCTTATCTCGATAAATGGAACGACGGCTGCGAAAAGGGTACGTTCAGCTTTACGGACGCGGACGGAAATACGGTAACGGTGGAAGGGTTGACCAAAGGCGATATAATAAAATATACCGATACGGTCGGGTTAATCATTTTCATGGTCGACACCATGATTGATATGATAACCATCGCGCTTATTGCGTTTACCGCGCTTTCGCTTGTCGTGTCTACGGTAATGGTCGGAATTATAACCTATGTTTCTGTTGTAGAGCGGATAAAGGAAATAGGAATACTCCGCGCTGTCGGCGCAAGGAAAAAGGACATTAAACGTCTTTTCAATGCCGAAACATTTATTATAGGCTTTGCGGCAGGCGTAGTGGGAATAGTGGTAACTTACTTGCTTTCGCTTATTATAAACGTAATAGTAGGCGCTATTGCGGGTGTCTATACCATTGCGGCCCTGCCCGTATGGCAAGCTTTGATTATGATTGCGGTCAGCGTAGTGCTTACGCTTATATCGGGGCTTATCCCTGCGGCAAGCGCGGCAAAGAAAGACCCCGTCGTCGCGCTGAGAACGGAA
>CATJZR010000153.1 GCA_949745625.1 uncultured Eubacteriales bacterium
CGCATAATGCGGAAATATCTTTGGTAGCGACGGGTGGATTCGAACCGCCGACCTGCCGGGTATGAACCGGCCGCTATAGACCAACTAAGCTACGTCGCCGTTTTAAAACGTATATCTGCTGCGCAATACGGTGCACACTTGCATTTTATCTTAGTCGTGTACGTCTGTGTACACTCATTGTGGTAAAGCCGCGTGCTTCTTGTCTTGCTTGCATCTATCCATTTCAGTTGAGGGGACCCCCTCGAAAAAAGTGGTTGCGGGGGCGGGATTCGAACCTCGCGACCTTCGGGTTATGAGCCCGACGAGCTACCTGGCTGCTCCACCCCGCGATAACCGCCTTCATAAAAGGCTTTATCATTTTATTAAATAATTATTTTTTTGTCAACTGATTTTCCGTCGTTTGAAAATATTTTATATATTTCACGCTTGCCACCTATTATTTAATATGCTATAATTCAAATATGTTTGATTTAAGCGTTTATGCAGGTAAACACATTTGTGTTGCGGTATCGGGCGGAAGAGACTCGATGGCGCTTATCGATTTTATATTTGCGCATACGGGCGAGTACGGCGTTACTCTTTCCGCGCTTAACTGCGACCATAAAATCCGCGGTGCGGCTTCCGCGCGTGACAGTGCGTTTGTTGCCGACTGGTGCGTAAGGCGCGATATTCCGCTTATGCGTTTCGTGTGGGAATTTGAAGGCGCCAAGACCGAACAGGCGGCGCGTGCATGGCGGCGCAGTTGTTTTAGCAAGGTGCTTGACGGCGGCGCGGATTTTGTTGCTACGGCGCACCATATCGGAGACAACGCTGAAACCGTGCTGTTCAATCTTGCACGCGGCAGCGCCGTTTCGGGACTTACGGGAATAAGCGATGACGGGAGGATAATTCACCCGCTTATCAACTGCACCCGCATGCAGATAGATGCGTACGTTACCGAGCATGGCGTCCCGTTCGTAGACGACGAAACCAACTTTACGGACGAGTACACACGCAATAAAATCAGGCACAATGTACTGCCCGAGCTTGAAAAAGCCGTTCCCGGAGCCGCGGGCAATATATTCAGACTTTCGCGGCTTGCGGCAGAGGACGAGGGGTATTTTCAGCGCGTTATAGACAGAGACGGAATACTTAAAATTACTGCGTACGGCGCAGAAATAAAGCGTTGCGACCCGGTGGTTTTCAAGCGCGCGGCGGTTAAGGCGATAAAGTATTTTAAGCGTATCGATTACACATGCGAACAGCTTGCGCGGCTTGCGGAGCTTGAAAAGAATAAAAAATTCGGTTTTCTGGGCTTGACTGCGTACGGCGGAGCGGATAAAATAGTTATTACCGAAGCGGAAGCCGACGTCGGAGAAATTAAATTTTCCGAGTACCGCGGCAACGATTTTTACGGTAGCAGACTTATTATTTCCGATAATCCCGAGGGCGCGCTGCTTAAATTCGATTACGATGCAATTCCCGAAACGGCGGTTATCAGGTTTAAACGCGACGGCGATAAATTCAAAAAATTCGGCGGCGGAACAAAGAGTTTGGGGGATTATTTCACGGACAAAAAAATTCCGTTTTGGGTACGCGGCAGAATTCCCCTGATTGCGGACGGCAGCGAAGTGCTTGTCGTTTGCGGGGTGGAAATTTCAGATAAAGTCAAAATCAGAGAAAACACGGAAAAGACGGCTTATATAGTCAGCCGCGACTATAGAGAAGAATAGCTTATGGATAAATTTTTATTTTCCGACGGACAGGACGTTTGCCTTTACGATAACGGCAGTATAACGCGGCAGCGCAGCAAATTTATTGAAAATTATAAGAACGCGGCTCTAAGTGTGGAGCGCGCCAGGAGCTGGAAGCATAGCGGCGAAGGAGCGCAGTTTCGCGGCGATATTCGCAAGGATGCGGACGATTTGACGTTTGCACACGCTATAAACGGCGTATATTTTACGAACGATGAAAACGAGGCGGTTTATTCGTTTACGGTAAATCAGACTTCAGGCATATATAAAATGCGTCTGGACGATGAAAAGGCGCGTGAAACGCACGTTATAAATTCTGTCGACTATTCGTTTTCCGGCGGAAGCCTTGACGCCGCGTTTGGGATGCTTGCGGTTTCGTTACAGCGTAATTACTGCAATTCGGATATTGCTCTTTTCGATTTAAAGAACGGCGACTATAAGACGCTGACCGACGGCGATACGCTCGACGAAGACCCGTTTATCTCTCCCGACGACGGAAATATAATTTATTTTTCGTCGCGCGGAGCAGGCAGGGACGGGCGCGGCAATTTCGTCGGTTTTTCGCCCGCAGCAATCTGTAAGCTTAATATATCCTCATTAAGTCTGGAGGAGGTTGCCGTAAGTGAGAAATACGGCTTCATAAAACCGGTGGTTTACGGCGGCAAGCTTTACGCAATTAAAATACCCGCAAAGAAAAAGGCGCCTAACCCGCTTTTGGAAATAATTTTAATTCCTTTCAGGATAATTCAGGCGCTTGTCAATTTTATAAATGTATTCGTCAGGGCGTTTACGGGCAAAAGCCTTGCCTCGGGAGGAAGCAATCCCGCGAAGGGCAGGGAATATGACAGCCGCGAAATATACATAAAGGGAAACCTTGTAAACGCCGAAAAAGAGATGAAGAAGAACGCAAAAAAGAGCAAGGGCGACTACGGTTTTATTCCTCTTTCGTGGCAACTTGTGGAGGTTGAGGGAGGAAAGGTAATAAAAAGCGGAATTGCTGATTACGATATTTTGTCCGACGGAACCGTTATCGCAACCAACGGCAGACGAGTATTTGCCATTAAGGACGGCAAATGTCAAAAGCTCACCGATACCGAAAAATGTCTTTGCGTTTCCGCAAAGCACGAAAGCGTCAGAAAAAACGAATTGTTCGATTTTTAAGGAGTACTTATGCAAAACATAGAAAAGATACGGGAAACCGAAAAGAAGTACAAAAAACTTTTAAACGACAGGTTGAAAGGCGACGGGCGGCTTTCGCTGTCCTGTCCCGATTTCAAATATCCCGAACCGCTGTATTTTTACGTTAAGTCGGTAAAAACGGAAAAAACTATTGCCGTCCGTATCGACGGCGGGGACGGTACGATGCGCTTTTGGGATTACGTTGACGACGGTTACGAGGGCGAGGACGGAGTGTGGTCCGAAATGACTGCCGAGGGATTTGAGGAATTTATCGTAAAGCTTTACGGCGTAATGGACCGTGCCGTGGATATTGAGTTTTATAACGCCGACGGAATAACCGACGACTATTATGCGGGCGTTACCGACTGCGAGCTTACCGAAAGCGTTGCGCGCGGGCTTCTAACGGAGCATGGAGCGGGGGCGGATTTCATATTTGCAAAAATAAGCGATTTTTACGGCGTGAAGCAGTTTGTTTTTGATAAACGGCTAAACCCGATTAAAAGGAAGTGAAATTATGCACATTGATTGCGAAAAAATAATTTTTACCGAAGAACAGTTGAAGGCGCGCACTACGGAAATTGCGTGTGAGGTCGATAAGCTTTACGCCGGCAAGCGTCCGCTGGTGGTCGGCATATTGAAGGGTAGCATCATTTTTTACGCCGACTTTATAAGGCATCTGACGGTGCCTGTCGAGCTCGATTTTATGGTGGTTTCTTCATACGGCTCGGGTACGGTGTCGTCGGGGAAGCTGAATATAAAAAAGGATTTGGACAGGGACGTCAGGGGCAGGGACGTAATTATCGTTGAGGACATTATAGACAGCGGATTCACTCTTGCGAATTTGAAGTCGCTTTTGCTTGAAAGAGGCGCGGCTTCGGTTCTTATAGTTACCCTGTTAAACAAGGAAGAGCGGCGCGAATACGATATTAAACCCGATTACAACTGCTTCGATATAGGCGACGAGTTTGTGGTAGGCTACGGGCTTGACTACGACGAGCAGTACCGCTCTTTGCCGTACATAGCCGTGCTTAAAAAGAGCGTTTACGGGGGATAACGTCATGCGTGTTTGCAACGTGAAGAGCGGTCATGCAAAACGTAACAGAAAGCTGCAAAGAAAAGCCAAACGGAAAATACTTTCGACTTTGAGTAAATCCGAATTGAGAAGATACAGAGCGGTAAGCGCCGCCGATAAAATATTTTACGTCGCCGTCGGTTGTTTGTTTATTGCCGCAATGACAGGATTGTGCTATATCGGTGCAAATTACACCGACAACGTAGAGGCGTCTTTTGCAACGTGTATCGTACAGATATGCTATATGTTAGGAATGCTTATTGTTTCTTGTCTTATAACCGTCGTTCCGTTAGCCGTTTACCAGGGCATTAAAAACCGGAAGTGCGGCGGATTGGAAGAGATAGAAAGACGTATTTACGAAGAAAACGAAAAGCTGTATTATAAAGAAACTTACGGCGCGGAGGGTGATTATAAAATAACGAAATGCTTCGTTGCGCCCGAAAAAAGCTTCGAGGGGCAAGACGTGCTTGTTTTTTTTACCGAAGGCAAGCTGCTGGTTATTTCTTCGTGCGACGACGGAAAATTTATTCAAGCGGAATTAAAAAATTGTTCGGTTAAAGTTCCCGATACGCAGGAGTATCTGCAATTCGGCAAATCGGCGACGGTGGTAAGCGACGGGGCAGATACGTTGGTTTTGGGTAAAAGAGTTTTTTCGTTTTTACGTGCTGCGGCAAGTGTATAATTTTAATTTTGCGCACCATATTAATTTCAAGGAGATTTATATGGTAATAGCAAATATAATTTCTTATATTCTCGTGCTGCTCGGCGCGGTGAACTGGGGACTTTACGGAATATTTGATTTCAACCTCGTTGGCTGGATATTTCAGGGGCCGAGAAGCGTCGGCTCGATAATAGTCTACGTAATAATCACGCTTGCTGCAATCTGGCTGATTATTTCGCCTATAATTTCGGGTTACGGACTCAGACTGAGAATGGGTAAGAGAGAAGAAGTAAGAGAAAAAGCTGTTTAATTCGGTGTTACGGCGGAGCGGTTGCGTAAAAAACCGCTCCGCTTTCGTTTTTATTTATTGCAAAAAGCAAAATTGTATGTTACAATATTATAATAATGGGTAAATGGGTAACGATTTGGGGCAACGCGACTTCCGTTGCCGAATACCGCCCCGAAGCTTATGCTAAAAATATTACGCTGAGATACCTTGCGACGGCTGCTTTCGGAGGAAACAAGCTGAGGCTGCATTTTTCTAATTTCTGCGGGAACGAGCCTGTGACGTTTGAAAAGGTTACCGTGGCAATCGCCGACGGCAGGAGTATCGATAACGGCAGTTTATCGCGCGTTACCTTTTCGGGCGCGGACAGAGTTACGATAGGTGCGGGCGAAGAACTGTTTTCCGACGAAATATCTTTTTCGTTGCAGGCGAAACAGACTGTCGCAGTCAGCATATACTTAAAGGGCTATACTCTTATGCGTTCGGGTGTCGTGGTGACGGGTCCGCTGTCAAAGGGATTTTTCTCTGTCGGCGATGCGACGGAGAAAACGTATCTGCCGCTCGATTATACGCGCACTCTTTCGACATACTATTTTTTAACGGGCATAGACTTGTTTACGGACGATAAAAACCGCTGCGTCATCTGTTACGGCGATTCGATAACCTCGCAGAGTTGGCCGGATTATCTTGCGCTTAAATTTATGCAAGACGGCGATACGGCGGTCATCCGCCGCGCGGCGAGCGGAACGCGGGTGCTGCGCGAGTACGGCTGCATAACATACGCAAGCTACGGGCTATGCGGCAAACGTCGCTTCGAGCGGGAAATATCTTCCGTCAGCGGCGCGGATACGGTGATTATTCAGCAGGGTATAAACGATATTATTCATCCCGTCGGGGAAGAGATAAACCCGTTCCGTCCAATGTCGGATTTGCCGACTGCGGAGCAGTTGGAGGACGGTATAAAGTATTACGTTTCTGTGGCGAAAAAGTACGGGCTAAAAACGCTTTTGGGCACATTATTGCCGATATACGGATGGCGAACGTATGCGCCGTTCCGCGAGGAGCTTAAAAACGAATTTAACCGACGCATACGCACTAATTCGTATGCCGACGGATATATTGATTTTGAAGAGCGGCTGCGTTCGGACGTCAATCCGTACGCATTCGGGGAAGGCTTCGACAGCGGAGACCACCTGCACCCGAGCGAGAGCGCGTACGCCGCTATGGCCGAAATTGCCTACGGAGGAATTAAAGGGTGAGGGTTGCAATCTACGGTGCGGGCGCAATGGGGACTATACTGGGCGCATACATAGCAGCGAGCGGCAGACAGATAGATTTGATTACCCGCAATAAAGAGCACGTCGAGGCAATGAAGAAACACGGCGCACGTGTGCTCGGACATGCGGATTTTACGGTGCGCGTCAACGCGTATACCCCCGACGAGATGTCGGGCGTTTACGACATAATTTTTCTTATGACGAAGCAGCGGGAAAACGCGAAAATTCTTGAGACTTTAAAGGACTTTCTCGCCGCGGACGGCGTTATCTGTACTATGCAAAACGGCTTGCCCGAGCCCTCGGTTATCGAGGCGGTGGGAGCAAAACGCTGCCTCGGTTGTGCGGTTGCCTGGGGTGCGACTACCGTCGGCCTCGGCGAGGTGGAGCTTACCTCGCGAAAGGAAAAAATGACGTTCGCGCTCGGTTCTATGCACGGCGGCAACGGTTGGATAGGGCCGGTAAAGGAATACCTCGAATGTGCGGGGAAGGTCACGGTAGAGGAAAACTTTTTCAGCGCGCGTTGGGCTAAGCTTGTGGTAAATTCGGCGTTTTCGCCGCTGTCTGCGCTTACGGGAATGACCTTCGGGCAAGTGACGCGCGACAGATATGCCAAGCGGCTTGCGCTTGCGCTTTTGAACGAGGCGTTTGCGGTTGCGGGTCAGTGCGGTGTGGAAATAGCGCCCATACAGGGGCACAACATTGTTAAAATTTACAGGTGCAACGGCGGCTTAAAGACTGCGTTTGCGCGGATGTTGTTGCCGCTTATGATGCGCAATCACAAGTCGCTGGTTTCGGGAATGTACGCGGATTTGGCTGCGGGAAGGAAGTGCGACGCGGATTTCGTCAACGGCATTATTTTAAGGCTGGGACACAAGTTCGGCGTAAGCACGCCGGTCACCGTTGCTGTTATGAATTTTATTCACGATATAGAGCGCGGCGAAAAGAGCATTTCGCGGCAAAACACTAAAATTATTTACGGGCAGGTATACGGAAAATGAACGACATTTTTTACCCTTCACACGACGGAGAGACAACTATTCACGCTTGCATCTGGCGCCCCGAGGGCGAGATTAAGGGCGTGGTGCAGATTATACACGGCATGACCGAATATGCCGAGAGATATACGCCCTTCGCCGAGTTTTTAAACGCGCACGGCTACCTTGTGTGTGCCGAGGACCATCTCGGTCACGGCAAGTCGGTTAAAAGCGAAAACGAGCTTGGGTATTTCAACAAGCAGCGTTCAACGCAGCTTATAATCGACGATATACGCGCGTTGCAGCTTGCGGTCAAAAAGCAGACTGAGGGCAAGCCGTATTTTATTCTCGGTCACAGCATGGGCTCGTTTTTCTGCCGCAAATACATCTCTCTTTACGGTAAGGATTTTGACGGCGCCATTATAATGGGTACCGGCTTCAAGGACGCGTTCACTTTGGAATTCGCGCTGGCATTCGTAAGAGTAAACGCACTGTTTTTCGGCTGGCACCATAGAAGCAAGCTGATAAAGAAGCTTGCATTCGGCAGCTATAACAAGCGTTTCAAGCCGTACAAGACTGAAAACGACTGGCTGTCAAAGGACGCGGACAACGTAACCGCGTACAACGCCGACCCGCTTTGCGGATTTTCGTTCACCAACAACGGCTATAATGTACTGTTCAATATAATTAAGCAGGCGTGCTCGCATAAGACGATAGAGTGCGTCCCCAAGGATTTGCCCGTCTACTTCGTAGCTGGCGCGGACGACCCCGTGGGCAGCTACGGCAAGGGCGTCGAGAAAGCAAAAAGAAAGTTTGAAGAGGCTGAGATAAAGGACGTATCCATTACCCTTTACGAGGGAGCGCGGCACGAAATTTTAAATGATTTCTGCAAGGAAGAGGTCTGCAAGGACGTTCTCGAATTCCTTGAAAAACATTCGGCGGAAAATGCTTGACGTCTGGGAGGTTGCCATTCCCGTGCTGACGGGCGACAGAAAACGCAGGGCGTACGTCTGTCTGCCGGACGGCTATTTCGACGACGAAGAAAAGCGTTATCCCGTCCTGTATATGTTCGACGGGCACAACCTGTTTTCCGATGCCGAAGCGACCTACGGCAAGTGCTGGGGGTTAAGCGAATATATGTCGGCTACCCGCACGCAGTTGATTATCGCCGCGGTCGAGTGCGACCGCGAAGGGAACGGGCGTCTTTCGGAATATTCCCCTGTGGACTTCGCGTATAAAGACAGCGTGACCGTCAAGGGCAGAGGCAAAAAGTATATGGACTGGCTGGTCGGAACCTTTAAGCCTTATATAGACGGCAATCTGCGTACTTTGCCCGATAGGGCTCACACGGCGGTTGCCGGCAGCTCTATGGGCGGGCTAATGACCGTTTACGCGCTTGGCAAATACAATAAGTATTTTTCACGCGGTGCAGCTCTTTCGCCCAGCTTATGGGTTTACGGCGATAAGCTTGCCGAGGCTATCGGCAAATACAGGTTTGCAAAGGATACCGTGCTGTATATGGATTACGGCAGCAGGGAATTCGACGCGGCGGGGCTGAGAAAAAGCAGCTTCTGCACGGCGACTTCCGCGCTTATACAAAAGGGTGTGAACGTGACCGCGCGCATCGTTGCGGGCGGCACTCATAGCGAGGCAAGCTGGGAAAGGCAAATTCCTTTCTTCATGCAGGTATTAGGTTTCAATAATAAGGAGTGATAACTATGAGAAACTTTATTTTCATTTCACCTGATTTCCCCGACAATTACTGGAAGTTTTGCAGGGAACTCAAAAACAACGGCTTCAATGTGCTGGGCATAGGCGATTGCCCGTACAATCAACTTGCCGAAGAGCTTAAAGACTCACTTGCGGAATACTACTGGGTAACTAATTTGCAGAACTACGACGAGGTTTTCCGCGCCGTTGCGTTTTTTACGTTCAGGTACGGCAAAATCGAGTTTATCGAAAGCAATAACGAATTCTGGCTGGAGCGCGACGCGATGCTGCGCACCGAGTTCAATGTAAAAACGGGCTTCGGTCAGAGGGACATAAAGAAAATAAAATTCAAGTCCCAGATGAAAAAGTTTTATCAGAAGGCGGGCGTGCCCGTTGCGCAGTACCACCTTGTCAAGGGGCTTAAGGGCTGTTTGTCGTTTATCGATAAGGGGGGTTATCCCGTAATCGTCAAGCCCGACAACGGCGTCGGCGCAAACGACACGCATAGAATTAACAACGAGAGCGGGCTTAGGGAATTTTTCAAGCAGCAGCTTCCCGTTCCCTATATCATGGAAGAGTTTATCGACGGCGAGGTTCACACTTACGACGCGATAGTCGACGGCGACGGTAACCCCGTATTCGAGACTGGAAACGTAACGCCGCATTCACTTATGGATATAGTCAACAACGGCGATAACAGTGCGTTTTACATAGTTAACGAGCTTGCGGAGGACGTGCGCGACGCCGGTAGAAGGACGCTTAAAGCTTTTAAGGTCAAAAGCCGTTTCGTCCACTTCGAATTTTTCCGTTTAACGCGCGACCAGCGCAGCGGAAAAAAAGGCGATTTGGTAGCGCTTGAAGTAAATATGCGCCCCAGCGGCGGCTGTTCGACGGATATGATGAATTATGCGAACAGCACCAACGTATTCAAAATATGGGCGGACGTAATGGCGTACGGCAGCAGTCGGGTTACGGTAGGAGAGCGGTTCTATTGCGCGTTCGCAGGCAGGCGCGACGGTAAAAGCTTCGTGCTCGACGAGGGCGAAATTACCGCAAAATACGGCAGCGCGATAAAAGCGGTTTCGCGTATTCCTGACGTGTTAAGCGGTGCAATGGGCAACCGTATGTACATTGCCGCATTTAAAACCAAACGGGAAATGGATGATTTCTACCGCGAGGTTTTGCAGACGAAAAATTAAGTATAAGTTAGCGGTTGCCCGTATTCGGTTACGGGCAACCGCGAATTTTTGTCGTAAATAAAAAATTGCCGTATTGCCACGGCTTTTTAAAAAATATGTTCTAAACCTCCGCTATCGGCAATAGATTAGTTATACACATAGATTTTGCGGAGGCGGATATGCTTGATAATAACGTATACGAGGACATAGCTGCAAGGTGCGGCGGCGATATTTGTATCGGGGTGACGGAGGTCGGTACGGCTTCGTTGACCGATAAACTTACGGCGGCTTTTGCCGAAGGAAATCTTAAAGTCCGCTTTACGGACGGGGCGGGCAACGCTTCGTTCGGAATGGTGGTGACCTGCGACGACGGCAGGGATACAGCGGCGGAGGAAAGCGCGGTTAACAGCTTTAAAAACGCGCATAAGCCGTATATTATAGTGCTGAGCGGAAAGTCTGCTGCACTTAAATCCGAACTCGAGCAAAAATACGCCGTTGCGGTAATCGCCGTAAATGCGGGTAGTGTTCCGTCGGATTCCGTTTCCGAGATACTGCGCGCGGCGCTTTTCGAGTTTCCCGTGACCTCGTTCGATATACGTATTCCCGACTGGATGTGCTATCTTTCGCCGGAGTGCTCGGCAATCAGCGAGCTTTTGGGCAGGGTGCGCGGCGTCGCCCCTAAAATATGCAAAATGAAGGATTCGTTTGACGATTTTCTTACGGGGTGCGAATACTGGCAGGGCGAGCCTTCGGTGAACATGAATCTTGCCGATGGTAAAATAGAGATAACTGCTACGGCGAAGGACGGCATTTATTTCCAGATGCTTTCCGAAATTGCGGGAGACGCCATTGACGGCGAGTGTTCGCTTATGCGCTACGTTCGCGCTACCTCTGACGCAAAGCGCAGCTACGACAAAATAAAGGATGCTTACGAGTGCGCAAGGATTAACGGTTACGGCATAGTGGAGCCGGATGACACCGACATGAGTCTTGAAAAGCCACAGGTCGTAAGGCAGGGCGGAAGCGTGGGCATAAAGCTTAAAGCAACCGCGCCCAGTTATCACATAGTAAAGGTGGACGTGACGGGCGAGGTGAGCCCCATTATGGGCAGCGCTAAGCAGTCCGAGGGGATAGTCGAGGGAATGATGAACGGCTTCGAGACCAACCCCGACGGAATGTGGGAAACCAACGTATTCGGCAAATCGCTGCGCGGAATGGTGAAGGAAGGGCTTGCAGGCAAGGTTTGCGGCATGCACGACGAAACCAAAACCAAAATGCGCCGCGCTATGACGAGAATTATAAACGAGGGCAAGGGCGGAGTAATCTGCATACTGCTTTAATAAAAAAAGGCAAGGTAAAATCCTTGCCTTTTAAAATATGAAACAGCCCGACGTCAGTCGGGCTGTTATGCTTATACCTTGAAGCAGCTTCCGCCGATGAACTCTCTCAAAAGCGAGTTGCAGGGGATAATACTGTCGTCGTCGATAAGACGGAAATATTTGAGGTTTTTGAGAAGTCTGTTCGCAACGAGGTACTGCGGCGCGGTGGGGGGTATCTTGTTTAACGCTTCCATTGCCTGCTTTTTGAGTACGCACAGCTCGTAGCCGAGGCTGGAATTGAATACGTAGTCCGCGTTTTCCTGATTGGGATATATCCAGCGGAATTCGCCGTTTCTTACCGACTGCCACATATCGATAGTCATGGATGCGGGGCAGTTTCTGAACTTCATATCGCGCACGATACGCCTTATAAGTCGCACGTTTGTTACCGACAGGGGCGAGTGATTGTCTATATTCATCTGGGCCTGCGGCGCGATATAAATTTTGAATTTCTGGTGTTTGGGGATAGACTGCGTAAGTTTTTCGTTGAGCGCGTGTATTCCCTCGATTATAATGGGCACGTTCTGGTCGACTTTTATCTTCTTGCCAGCCTCGCGCTTGCCTGTCTGGAAGTTGAAGCGGGGAAGAGTGACCTCCTCGCCGTTGATTAAATCAAACAGGTCTTTATTGAACAGCTCTATATCGAGGCAGTTGATGTGTTCGAGGTCTAGGTCGTCAAGCGGCTTGTTCTGTATTTTGCAGATTATGTCCTTTTCGAAATAGTAGTCGTCCATAGAAATGGTAACCGGGTTGATGCCGCGCGAAAGCAACTCAATTCTCAGTCGGTTACAGAACGTGGTTTTTCCGCTTGAACTGGGGCCTGCGATGGCGACGAGTCTGATGTCCTCAATATCGCTTGCAATCAGGTCCCCCAATTCGGCAAGCTGTTTGTTGTGGCGTGCCTCGCACATCTGCACGAATTCGAGCGTGTCGCCGCTGTCAACCTTGCGGTTGATGTCGTTGACAGTCTGGATTTTCGCCTTTTCCGCCCAGTTGTACGCCTTTTGCAGCGTCTTACCGTAGGTTGCTTCCTCCTCGAATTCGGGGATAGCGGCGTCAAGCTCGTGGCGGGGGTACTGGATAATTATGCCGGGGCTGTACGGCGTAATGGTGTAGTCGTGTATGCAACCCGTCGTGGGTACCATATAGTTGTGCAGGTAGTTGTAGTAGTCGCCGCACTTGTAGAGGTGGACGGTATTTTCGGGACGGTATTTAAGTATTTCGATTTTGTCGTCAAGGTGGAACTTCTTGTAAATTTTCGTAGCCTCTTCGATTGTGACCGTCACTCTTTCAATGGGCAGGTCCGCGTCGATTATGCGTTTTACTTCCTTCGTGATAGCGTCGACCGCTCTCGACATGTTGAAGTTTTTGGTAAGCGCCTGACAGGATACCGAACGCGAAATATTGTACGAAAACCTTATTTTCACGTCGGGGTAGATGTTGTAGAACGCCATTGCTATTATATATCTCAGGCTAGCCTCGTACGCTCTGCCTGCCTCGGCGTTGCTGAGGTTTAAAAGCTGTACGGTCATGCCGTCGTTCTTTTCGGAAAGTATGTAATTCAGCTCTTTTACCTGCGAGCCGACCTGACAGACCACTAAGTTTTTTCTGTCCTTTTTGTCAACGAGGTCGAATACGCGCTCGCCTTCTTTGACCGTTACCGTTTTGTTGTTGAAATTTACTTTAATCATTTTTTTCTCGCTTTTTATTTTATTTGGTACTTCATTATACATTATTAAATTTGCAAATGCAATAGCTTTTGTAAAAATTTTTCTAATATTGTTAAAAAAATACACGCAAAAAAATGCGGGTAAGGTTACCCGCGGTTTTTTATTTTATGCCGAGAATGTCGTCCGCGGAACAGTCCAGAACGCGGCAAAGCTTTGAAAGCGTTGCCAAGGTTGGCTGAGCCCTGCCAGACAGATATTGCGAAACCGTTGCCTTACTTACGCCCAGCTCCTTTGCAATTTCCGTTTTACTCTTACCCGAGGACTCTATTTCGTTTTTGATATTTTCGGTTATCATTTGGTCTAACGAATCGTTCATAATCTCATTTTATTAGGCAACGCCTAATTATTGCTTGACAATTAGGCGTTGCCTAACTTATAATACAAAGTGTGATATTGTTGCCGCGTATTTACGCGGCACGTTTAATTAATTTATCGGAGGTAGGATAATGAGAATTAAAAAACTTGTTGCTGCCGTTCTTGCGGCTGCGGCAATAGCTTCCGTCGGCGCGCTTTGCGGCTGCGGAGACGGGGAAACGGGCGCTACGGGGCCTGCCGGTCCTGCCGGCGCTACGGGTGAGCACGGTAAGTCGGCGTATGAAATTGCAAAGGAAAACGGATTTAAGGGCACGGAGGCGGAATGGCTTGAAAGCTTGAAGGGCTCTGACGGTGCGTCGGGCAAGTCCGCGTACGAGCTGGCGAAAGATAAGGGCTACACGGGCACGGAAAACGAATGGCTGGCGGGTCTTGTCGGCGCGACAGGCTCGACGGGCAAATCCGCATACGAGCTGGCAACCGAAAGCGGCTTCGAGGGCACGCTTTCGGAATGGCTGACAAGTCTTAAGGGCGCTACCGGAGCTACAGGCAAATCTGCGTATGAAATCGCAAAGGAAAACGGTTTTACGGGCAGCGAAAGCGCGTGGCTTGAAAGCTTAAAGGGCGCAAACGGTCTTGACGGACAGTGCACTATTACAAGTCTGAACTATATCAATTATTTTAACTACAAGGGTGACGACGCTACTTTTGATAAGTGGGGTATTCAGCACAGGCTTAAAATTACATATCTTAACGAGGACTCTCAGGTTGAAACGGTAATTTCCGATGACACCTTGAATATCGTCAATCAGAACGTATTTTATGAAGCTGGAACAAGTGACGAAATATGGCAGCTGATTGGCTTTAACGTAAGAAGAATAGGCGTGACCGATAATATTCTTTGGACTGGTAACGTTTTCGTTGACCATTCCGCCGATAAAACTCCCGTTACAAAATATACTTCGCGTATAGAGCTTAGCAACGATTTAGAGCTTGATATAAACGGTAACGAAATTGTTCTTGAAGCGGATTTAATAGAGGTAACGGGAAATGCGAGCGTAACTTTTAAAAACGGAAGCATAAAACGCATTAACCGCATCACAACCGATGACGAAAGTCTTTACGGTAAAATTTCAGATAAAAATATTATGGAATCGGGGAAGGGGGTAGAGCATATAGGCAGGTCGGTTTACGTTCCCGCTTATTATCCCGACGGTAAAGCCGTTGCAAGCGACGGCGAACTTAAAAGAACAGCAGTTTATAACAGGCTTTCCGTAATTCCCGAAGGCAAGGACAAAGTTATAGCCCCCGATGCAAATAGCGGCGCTAACTCCAATTCAACGATACACGTAAGTAACTACTGCTCGTTAAGGCTCGATACTGTTGATTATTTTACTTTCTTTACCGGAATATTCGTGGACGGACTTTCTTCTTCGGTTGACGTTGTAAATAATTCAGTTATAGATGCCGAGGGTACGTTCGGAATAGCGACTAACGCAACAAGTTCAGAATATTGGAACGTGGTCGTAAACGTAAGTGATTCGGTTATAAACGCTTCGTCGGTAAATGACCGCCGCACAACTATTCCCGAGTCATTCTGCATTGCAACTGCATTAATGATTAACGTTCCCGGTTCGGTGGTAATTCAGAATAGCGAGCTTATCGGAACTTCGCAGGCGCTTATTGTGCGCGGCGGACACGCGGTAGCGCGTAATTCAAGGCTTTACTCATACGGTGTATTCCCCTACACGCAGGAACAGCTTAAAGATAAGTGGTATTCTTCAAATACCGTACCCAACGCTACTGTAGTAGTCGGCAATAAGCATACTTCCTATCAGTATGCGGCTGACTGCACGCTTACTAACTGCGAGATTAAGGCGGATATTTATAAGGAAGACAACGGAGTATTCAATAAGAGCTGGGAAACTGTTTACGTTAACGGCAACGCCGGCGTAAAAGGCGACGGTCTGAATAAGAACGGCGAATGGATAGGCGCAACCTTCACGTACGACGCAATGACGTTCGCGCGTTCGGGCAACGTCAATTTCCACGTGGAAAATGCAACGGAAAAGAGCGCAAACGTTTACCGCCCCGAAATGCTTCTCAACGCCAACGAGTGGTACGAAGCCGATACCCAGCGCAAGGTGCGCGACCTTATGGATTACGGCGCGAAGAATATCCGTCTTGTAAACGATTTACAGCTTGAGGCAAATGCGGACGACGGATATACTTACATCGACAGGGATATAAATATCGGTCTTAACGGACACACACTTGACATTGTATCCAAGGGTATAAAAATAGTAAACAACGCCGACTTCAAAATGCAGAACGGCATAGTTGTTATGAACGGAACGCCCGCTCCCGCAGCAGGTAATGTGGACGGAAATTACGCAATAGAGGTAGGCGAGTTTGCAGCGCTTGCGCTTGAAACTGTAAAAATGTACGCTAACCGCAGCGGTATATTTATGAACGGCAAGGCTGCTACTCTCGAGGTTGCGGCGGATTCGGAAATAAACGTCGGCGGATTCTATGCAATCGGCACCAACGTAAACGGCAGCACCGATTTCGGTGTTATGGTTACCGTAAGATATTCAAAAATACGCGCTAACGGCACGGTTGATATTCCAAACGTGCAGACAACAGCGGCTCAGGGCGCAAACGCGTTCGGCGTCGGTATTCTGTTCAACGTGCCCGGTACTCTCAAAATCGAAAAATCTTCGGTAGTGGAAGGGCTTACGCAGGGTATCGTAATGCGCGACGGCATCGCCGTTATCGAAAATTCGTCCGTAAACGTAACGGGTACGAACAGCGCGCTTGACAGGTTCGAGGGCACAACCCACGACGCGTGGGGAAGAGGCTACCTCGTTCCCAATGCAGCAATAGTTATGGGCACGTACAAAACGGCGTCGGAGGCAAGGGATAACCTTTACCGCTCGCCCGTGGACGTAACGCTGAGGAACGTTGCGCTCGGCAAAGCGCAGGGCGGCAAGCATCTCGTCTTTATACATAACGACGGCGAGGACACCGCCGGGCTCGGCACGACAACGCTTACCTTCGATAAGCTTACCAAGCTGAAGAGCGGGGTAGGCGACGGAGAAACTATTTACACCGTTTGCGACGGTCAGACCGACCTTGAGGCAAACAAAATAATAATCTGGGACGAAACCGTTTAAAAAATTTCGCCGCCGCGATATATTCGCGGCGGCGATTTTTATTGCTTTATTTTTCCTTTTTGATTTCGTCGGGAACGAACATTTCTCCGTCGGCATTGTACAGCGCGGCATCGTCTTTCAGACTTAAAATGTACTTGTAATACTGTTCGTCGTTTAGCTTAATTATTTTTTTCTTTGCCATAAAGCACCTCTGAAAAATAAATTTCTAATATTATGTACCCGCGCGGCGCGAAATATTCCCGTTTGGCAATTTTAGCCTTCAAAATGGGGTCAGATGCAAATTGCCCCCCTTATATGCGGTGTTTAACGCAATTTTTTTTGAAAAACAGCTAAAATAAATTAAGAATTATATTTACTTTTTCGTTTTAATAGTGTAAACTATAATAACAGAAATCTATGCACTTATGCACGCTGCGCGCAGCGGCGAGGAAGGGGTACAAATGTCATACGATAACAACGAAGCCGAATACGAGCCCTCGGCGCCTAAAAAGGCGGATGTGCTCATTAAAAGCACGCAGACCATCGTTTCGAAGCAGGAGGAGCTGGCGGAACAGACCAAAATAGCCATATCCCGCATCGACGAAGCAATCGAGCTGTGCAACAAAAACAGTCAGGAGGCTTCCTATCTGCTTGAACACAGCACCGAAATGTTCGATAAGCTTCACGGCGAAAATTCGGCGTTGAAGCAGGAGCTGCTGTACCTTGCAAAGCAGAGCGAGAATATATATGCGGGGCTTGCCGAAAAGCTTAACGAGCTTAGCGCCCAGCCTCAACCGCAGCAGGGGGAAGAGCAAGCCGTCGGTGCGGAATATTACGAGCTTGCGGACAGACTTAACGAAATTTACGACCGTTTAGCCGAAATGACGGCGCGTATCGACGCGCTTTCCGCGGGCAAATCGGAAGATTCGCTTAACGAGAAGTTTGCAATTCTTTACGACAAAATCGACGCTGTAGCGGTTGACAACGCCCGCCCCGTTCAGAGCATGGACGGCGCGGCGATTATGGATAAGCTTGACCGCATAATGGAAAACGTGCGCAGAAACGAGGGCGCACATTCCATGCTTGCCGATAAATTCGAAATTCTTTCCATGCGGGTCGAGCAGTTCGGTTTCGAAAGCGCGAAGTCGCAGCCGACATATTCCCAGCCCGCTTCGGCGTATCCCGCGCCCGTGCAGACTGCGGAAATCGACTACGATAAGCTTGCTTCGAAGGTCGCGGAAATTCTTTCCGTGCGCGAGACCGTTTCACCCGATTACATCGCGTCGAGAGTTGCCGAGCAAATTGTTATGCCCGAGCAGAGCGGCGTAGAGATAGACACGCAGAAAATAGCGGAGGAGGTTGCCGCGCTTATAGACGTCAGACCCGCCGAGCCGCAGGAACCGTTCGACGGCGACGCCATGATAGAAAAGCTTGCGGACAGGGTGAGCGAAATCGTTGCGGAAGCGAAAGCGGAGCCGCTTGACGAGGATGCGCTCGCCGAAAGACTTGCGGGCAGAATCAATGTCACCGCAGAGGCTGCGCCCGTCGAAATCGACGAACAGTCGCTTGCCGACAGAATTGCCGAAAAGCTCAACGTCACCACGGAAGCTGCGCCCGTTGCGGAAGCTCAATCCGACGGCGTTGTGTTTGACGACGACGCGCTTGTCGAAAAAATCGCAGCGCGCATAAACGTAATGATTGCCGAGGCTGCGCCCGCCGCATCTGAGGTCGCCATAGACCAAGAGGACCTTGCAGACGCTATCGCGCTCAAAGTCGGCAGTCTTAAACCCGAGGACTTTGAAATTCTTGTGGATGACGCCGGCTGCGCCTCCATATCCAAGGAAATTGCCGAAAAGCTGGACTACAACGTCATTTCTTCGGTTATAGCCGACAAGCTAAGGGACGTTCTCGACATCAACGCGGCGAACGCGCCCGACTACGAGGATATGGCTGAACGCATAAGCGAGAAGATTACGGTTGCGGGTATAAACGAGGACGCCATTGCAGACAAGGCTGCGGCCGTGCTTTCAAACTACCTGCCCGAATTCGATACCGAAGAAATTGCAGATAAGGTTACGGGCGCCGTTATCGATGTGGTTTCCGCCATGCCTCAGCCTACGCTCGACAGCGAGGCTATCTGTAATGAAATTTCCGAACGCCTTATCGAAAAGCAGGAGGATAACAATTACGACATAGTTATCGACGATGACGGTATTTCGAGAATTACCGCTATCGTCACCGACGAAATACACAAGGATACGGAAGCGCGCTTCGACAAGATTGAGGAGAGCATTGCTAAAATTACAGAGCTGCTAACTCCCGCAGAGGAGGACGAGACCGAGGTTGAGGCTGAAGAGTACGACGATGAACCCGTCGTCGACGCGGAAGCCCGCTTCGACAGGATTGACGAAAGCATCGCTAAGCTTACCGAGTTGCTTACTCCTTCCGAGGAAGAGTCCGAAGAGGAATACGAGGAAGAGTCCGAGACGGAGGAAACCGAAGAGGTTGAAGAGGAATATGCTTCGGACGGGATTACCGAGGAAGAGCTTGCTTCACTGTCCGAGGTCGTTGCTTCCGAAATCGAAAAGGGCACGGCTTCGCGTTTCGATAAGGTCGAAGAGGATATTGCAAAAATATACGAGCTCGTTTCGAATATCGTAGTAGAAGAGAGCGAGGGCGAGTACGCCGAAGCCGTGGAATACGACGACGCCGACTATACGCAGCTTTCAGAAATAGTTGCGTCTGAGATAGAAAAGGGCGTCGCTTCCCGTCTTGACAGCGTGGAAGAAAAGCTGACCTCGCTGACTGAAATGTTCGAAAACGCCGAGGAAGAGGTTGTCGAGCCCGAAGAAACCGAGGAAGAATACGCGGAAGAGAGCGAAGAGGTTGACGAGGACGCGGAGGAAGACGTCTACGCGGAAGAGGATATTTCCGAAGAGGACTACGCGCGCCTTTCCGAGCTGGTGGAAAGAATGGAAAGCAGCATATCCTCGCGCTTTGATACTGTTGAAGAAAAGCTTACCTCCCTTACCGAGCTTATGACCGTGGAAGACGCGGAAGATGTTGAAGAAACCGAAGAGGATTACGCAGAAGAGGTCGACGACGGCGAATACACGCGTCTGTCGGAAATTGTTTCCGCCCGCTTCGACAGCGTAGAGGATAAAATAAATTCGCTTACCGAGCTTATTTCGTCGGGCGGCGATGATTACGAAGAGTACGAGGATGCTACCGAAGAGGATTACGAAAAGCTGTCGGGATTAGTCGCGGCAGAAATCGAAAAGGGCGTTTCCGCCCGCTTCGACAGCGTTGAGGAAAACATCAGAAAGATTAACGCCATAGTCGGCGGCATAGCCGTTGCGGGTGTGGTTACAAACGGCGGCGAGCCGAGAAACGTCGAGACGGATATACGTCTTTACGAGCAGTTCGACAGGGTTGCCTACGACATCAAGAAAATTTCCGAATACGTCGAGGGCGACGTTCCCGTTATCGCAAACGAGCGTATGGACAAAATTGCGGGTGAAATCGCAAAAATTTCACGACTGGTAGAGGGCGAGCTTTCCATCGAAACCAACGCCCGTCTCGATAAGCTTCAGGAAGAGGTGGAAAAGCTTACAGCTATGCTCGGCGGCACCGTCGACAGCGAGGACAGCGAACGCCTTGAAAGGCTTGAAGGCGGCGTGGACGAAATTAAGGGTATGCTTATCGGCGGGGCGGTAATCGCTTCTGCGGACGAAACCGCGGCGGCGCAGACTGCCGAGGTCGAGGAAGAGGAGCAGGAGCTCGTAACCGTCAGCGACCTGGTTAAGCCCATAACCGTGCTTCCCGACGAGGAAGAGGACGACGATGACGACGGCGACTTCCTTTTAAGCGCGCTCGATATGGATAAGTTTTCCGAGGACGAGCACATGCCCGGCGAGTTGGGCGACTTCGAAAACGGCGTCGACTTCGAGAATATGATGAAGTACAACCGCAGCTTCATTGCGAGAATTATCCAAAGCGACGACGACACCAAGCAGTATTACGGTGCCGTAAAGCACGCGCTGCTGTCGTACAAGAAGGTAAATTCCAACGTGGCGTGGGGTAAC
Source organism: uncultured Eubacteriales bacterium (assembly GCA_949745625.1). Lineage (GTDB taxonomy): Bacteria > Bacillota > Clostridia > Christensenellales > Borkfalkiaceae > Coproplasma. Next base: position 20,732 of record CATJZR010000153.1, read on the forward strand.
GAACGCTTCAATAAGGGCAGAGAGACCATTGCGCGCATGAAGATACGCGGCAAGACGCTGGTTATCTATCTCGCTCTCGACCCCACCGAATATAAGACGTCGGTTTACCACCATGCAGACGTTTCCGACAACAGGTCGGTACTGGGAACGCCCATGATGATAAAAGTCAAATCGCCTCTCGGAGTAAGAAAGGCAATAAGACTTATCGACGAAATGCTTGCAAAACGCGACGGCGAAAAGAGGGAAATTCCCGAGCGTGACTATGCGGCAATGTACCCTTACGAGACCATAGCCGAGCTTATCGAAGACGGACTCGTCAAGGACGTAAGAAAAAAGTAACGAAAGAATTTTTAAAGGGGTTGCTTATCAACCCCTTTTAATTCGCATATAGGAGAATTGATTTGGAAGAAAAAGTAAATAAAAGACAGCCGCGCAGACCGATGGGCAAGCCCGTCAGAGTACAGAAAAACGGCGGCGAGAAGAAAGTAATTTTAAAGCCCCGCAGGGACGCGGGCAAACGCACGGGGGACAAAAAGCCCGCAGGCAAAAAAATAAAGCCGCTTAAAATAGTATTTCTGGGCGGCGTGGGCGAAATAGGCAAAAACATGACCGCAATAGAGTGCGGCGAGGATATAATAGTAATCGACGCGGGTGCGATTTTTCCGACCGACGAAACGCCCGGGTTCGACTTAATCGTTCCCGACGTGACTTATCTCGTAGAGAACAAAAAAAAGGTGCGCGGGCTTGTGCTTACGCACGGACACGAGGACCATATCGGCGGCGTGCCCTATCTTTTGAAGGAATTGAAGATACCCGTCGCAGGCACGAAGCTTACACTTGCGCTGGTGGACAACAAGCTGCGCGAGCATAGAATAAACGATGCGAAGGAAATCGTGCTGACCCCCGGTCAGCCGGTTCAGATGGGCTGCTTTAAAATCCGCCCCGTGAACGTCAATCACTCGATAGCGGGCTCGCTGGCGCTGGCGATTGAAACGCCGTACGGCACCGTTTTCCATAGCGGCGACTTTAAAATCGACCTGACGCCCGTTGCAGGTGCTCCTATCGATTTAAAGACTATTTCGGATATAGGCGCGTCGGGCGTGCTGCTGTATATGGGCGAAAGCACCAACATAGAGCGCGCTGGTTACACCATGAGCGAGACCGTAGTTGGTAATACGCTCGACAGGTTGTTCGATGAAAATGCGGGCAGAAGAATAATTGTTGCAACCTTCGCTTCAAACGTGCACCGTCTGCAACAGATAATCGACCTTGCAGTAAAGCATAAAAGGAAGGTTGCGCTGTCCGGCAGAAGTATGCACAACGTATTGGAAGCAGCTGAAAAGATAGGCGAGGTTCGTATTCCGGACGGCGCGCTTATCGACATATCAAAAATAAAAAACATGCGCGACGGTGAAATTCTCGTCGTATCGACGGGCAGTCAGGGCGAGCCGATGAGCGCGCTCACACGCATGGCGAACGGTGAAAATTCACAGGTTACGGTAGGTAAAAACGACACGGTAATAATTTCCGCAACGCCTATTCCGGGCAACGAAAAGCTTGTGTACAGAGTAATAAACAACCTTTATAGACTGGGCGCCGAGGTGGTGTACGAAAGCCTTGAAAATATTCACGTTTCGGGTCATGCCTGCCGCGAGGAGCATAAAATTATGCACCGCCTTTTAAAGCCGAAATATTTTATTCCGGTACACGGCGAGTACAGGCATCTTAAAAAGCATTTGCAACTTGCAAACGGACTGGGTATGCCGGAAAATAAAATGCTTATACCCGAAATAGGCAACTGCATAGAGGTAACGCAACACGGACTGAGGCGCGGGGAAAGCGTGCAGGCAGGCTCGCGCCTTATCGACGGTGATGGCATAGAGGACGAAAACCAGAGTATGGTAATAGAGGACAGAATACAGCTTTCAGAAGAGGGACTGTTCATAGTTACCGTTGCGGTGTCCGGCGGAGAGGTAGTGGGCGAGCCCTCTATCGACTCGCGCGGGTTTGTGTTCGACTTTCACCGCGACTACAACAAGGAAATACGCGAGGTAATTATGCGTGCGATAGACAGCTGCAATCCCGCGCATACGGACGAACTGAAAAGGCAGATTAAGCGCAATTTGCGAAATTATTTAATGAAAAAGACCAGACAGTCGCCCATGATTGTGCCCGTAGTAGTGGAAATTTAAATGGACTACGCGCACTACGACACTTCCGCGGGGGAAAAAAGTTCGGTAACGGCGCGGTTCAACCGTCCCGAAATTTCGGCGGAGCTGCAAAAACTGCGTGAAAGCGCATTTAAAAGGCAGATACCCACCGCGGACGACGAAACGCTGACGTTTTTAATCAACCAACTGCGCGCCTTGCAGCCGAAGAATATTTTAGAGCTTGGCACGGCAACGGGCATTTCCGGCATTGCAATGCTTTGCGCGTGCGAAGAGGCGCGCCTTACCACGGTAGAAAAGAATGAAAGCTTTTATAACGAGGCGAAACGCAATTTCGCATGCTTCGGCGTTGATATGCGCGTAAACGCAATTTTAGCAGACGCGTGCGCCGCGCTCGATATGCTTGACGGCGCATACGACTTCATATTTATGGATTGCGCGAAGGCGCAATATATAAAATATCTGCCTGCATTAAAACGGCTGCTTAAACGCGGCGGCGTACTGATTGCGGACGACGTATTGCTGTTCGGTTGGCTTACGGGTGAAGCGGAGATTCCCCAAAAGCGCAAAATGCTTTACAAACACGTATGCGAGTACGTGCATGCAGTAACTAACGATGATGCGCTTTCCACAACTATAATAAATATAGGCGACGGGCTCGCCTTTTCGGTAAAGCTATGAATGTCGAACTATTAGCGCCTGCGGGCAATTTTTCAAAACTGAAAACTGCGTTTTATTTCGGCGCGGACGCGGCTTACGTTGGCGGCAAGGATTTTTCTTTGCGCTCGTTTGCCGATAACTTCACCCGCGACGGGCTTTGCGCGGCGGTGAAGCTTGCACATTCGCTTAATAAAAAGTTGTACGTAACCGCGAATATTTTTGCAAGGAACGGCGATTTACCGCTTCTCGAAGATTATTTCGTTTTTTTAAGGTCGGCGGGGGTTGACGCGGCGATAATTTCCGACAGCGGCGTTGCGTACGCCGCAAAAAAGGCTGCGCCCGAACTCGGGATACATATTTCCACTCAGGCTAACCTTACCAACAAGTATGCCGTTAAATTCTGGGGCGAGCAGGGCGCAAGCCGCGTAGTTCTCGCCCGAGAGCTGTCGCTTGACGACATTGCGGGCATTCACGCCTTTGCGCCCGAGGTCGAGTTGGAGGCTTTCGTGCACGGCGCTATGTGCATTTCGTATTCGGGCAGGTGTCTGCTTTCTGACCATCTCGCTTCCCGCCCTTCGAACCGCGGTGAATGCGTGCAGGCGTGCAGGTGGAATTATTCAATCAGAAAAAAGGACGCGCTTTCGGACAGCGGCTGGCTCGATTTGGAAGAGGACGGTCGCGGCGCGTATATTCTCAACAGTAAGGATTTGAATATGTCCGCGCATCTCGATAAGCTTGCCGAGGCGGGCGTATGCTCGTTCAAGATAGAGGGCAGAATGAAGTCCGAATACTATCTTGCAACGGTAATCAACGCATACAGACGCTGTATAGACGGCGGCTACGGCAAGACTGTCGCGCGCGAGCTTACTACTGCCGCGCACCGCGACTATACCGTGGCGTACGCTTTCGGGGAAAATGCGGATACCGTTAATTATTCCGACAGTCAGACCAAGGGCGACTGCGACTATATCGGCAACGTAATAAGCAGCGGCGACGGCTTTGCCGTCGTTGAAATGCGCGGAAGGTTTGCGGTTGGAGACGTGTTAGAGGTGCTGTCCCCAACGGACAGCTTCGGCAAAAGCTTTACCGTGAATAAGGCGTTTTCAAGCGACGGCGCGGCGGTTGAGGACTGCAAGCTCGTTCAGGAAAAATATACGCTAGAATGTCCCATAAAGCTGAGCGCGGGCGATGTATTAAGGCGCAGAAAATGAATTACGCAGTAAAAAACGTATACGGAAAAATCCGCAGCGACGACGTCGCCGTAAAGGTGCCCGGGTCTAAATCCATAACGGCGCGGGCAATGCTTATCGCTGCAGCCGCCGACGGAACGAGCACGCTGCACGGCGCGCAGTTTTCCGACGATTGCCGCACTTTTTTGGGCTGTCTTTCCTCAATCGGAATAAAGTATCAGCTTGACGGAAATACTCTTCAAATAGAGGGCTGCGGCGGCGCGCCCGCAATTAAATCGGCAGCGCTAAACGTGGGTAGCGCGGGAACGGCGGCGAGGTTTTTACCTGCCTTTCTGTCCTTTTGCGACGGACAGTATAAGCTTGACTGCTCGGAACAGATGAAGGAGCGCCCCGTCGGCGCGCTGATAGATGCGCTTAAAACGCTGGGTGCCGAATTTGAATTTTCAGAAGATAAAAATCGTTATCCGTTTACGGTCCGCGGTACGCGTGCCCCGCGCGATACAGAGGTTGACGTAACAGAAAGCAGTCAGTTTTTGTCGGCGTTGCTGATTTCGGCGGTGTGCGCGGGCAGGCCGTTTACCGTTGCGGTAAAGGGCGCGCACGGCAGACGGTATATAGATATGACAGTCGTAATGATGCGCAGCTTCGGCGCGACAGTTACCGAAAGCGGAGCGCGCTTTAAAGTAAGCGGTGCGTATTCCCCGCGGTCGTATAATATAGAGCCCGATGCCTCGGCTGCGGCGTACTTCTATGCGGCAAATAAAATTTTGGGCACGCGCTTGCGCGTGGACGGCTTGCAGAACAGTATTCAGGGCGATACGGAATTTATTTCTTTTTTGAAAGATTTTGACGGTGGTACGGCTGATATGAGTGCGTTTTCCGACCAGACGCTGACGCTTGCGGCAATCGCGCCTTATCTCGGCAAACCTACCGAAATTATCAACGTGAGACATATCCGCAGGCAGGAATGCGACCGAATACGCGCAATCTGCGTAAACCTTGCCGCAATGGGCGTTAGGTGCGACGAGCGCGAGGACGGCGTTACTATTTATCCCTCCGCACCCCGACCCGCCCGAGTAAAAACCTTCGGCGACCATAGGGTGGCAATGGCTTTCGCGCTTACGGGGTTGAGAGCGGACGGCATAGTTATAGAAAACGCCGAGGTCTGCTCGAAGACCTTTGCGGAGTACTTTACCACGCTGGATAAGATAACGAAAAATTTGACTGCCCCTTGATTTTTGATAAAAAATAAGATATAATCGATGGAAAGAATAATAGTACATTCCGATTTGAATAATTTTTACGCTTCGGTAGAGCGGCAGCTTGACCCTACGCTTGCGGGCAAGCCCGTTGCGGTTTGCGGCGACAGGGAGGCGCGCCACGGCATAGTGCTTGCCAAAAGCGAGGAAGCAAAGAAATTCGGAGTAAAGACGGGCGAGGCTATCTGGCAGGCGCAGCGCAAGTGCCCAGATTTAATCACTGTACCGCCGCACTTCGATATATATATCAAGTACTCTCGCGATGTTCGCAGGATATACGAGCGGTATACCGACTTAATCGAGAGCTACGGCATAGACGAATGCTGGCTGGATATAAGCGACAGTACCCTGCTTTTCCCTAACTTCGACGGGGAAAAATTTACAGTGGCCGACGGTGAAAAGCGATACACCGACGCGTTTTTGCGGCATCTCGGCGATGTTATTAGAAACGCCGTCAAAAGCGAGCTGGGCGTCACCGTTTCGTGTGGGGTGTCATTCAATAAGGTGTTTGCAAAGCTGGGGTCGGAGCTGAAAAAGCCAGACGGAACCTCGGTAATTTCCAAGACGAATTTTAAACAGACTATTTACGGATTGCCCGTAGGTGACCTTCTGTTCGTAGGCGGCAGCACATCGGAAAAGCTTAAAGCAATAGGTCTGAATACAATAGGCAGGCTTGCCGCCGCAGATGACGAAAAGATAATCGCGCAGTTCGGCAAGGTAGGGCGCAATCTGTTGCGCAATGCCCGCGGCGAGGATGACGAGCCCGTGCGGCACAAGGACGACAGGCGCGAAATGAAGTCGATAGGCAATTCCTGCACCTACCCCAGTGATTTGACCGATTTGAGAAGCGTCAAGCGCGGACTGTATGTTCTTGCGGAGAGTGTTGCTTCGCGGCTTAGGGACGCGGGTCAGGGGCTTGCCGATACCGTCCACCTTTGGGTGAGGTATTCCGATTTGAGCGACTTTTCAGTTCAGACCAAGGTCAGGCATACGGCGCTGTGCGGTGAAATAGCAACACATGCTTACGCGCTGTTTGAAAAGCACGTGCGTCCGCCGTTCAAGGTTCGTTCTCTCGGTGTAACCGTTTCCGGTTTTGATAACGGTGCGTCGCAGATAACATACGACGAAGCATGCGGGAACTATAAAAAACGCGAAGCGGCAGAACGCTGCGTTGACGCGATAAGAAAAAAATACGGCTATGAAAAATTGCAGCGCGGCATAGTTGCCGAGGCGGACGACGGTATCAATACCGACGTAAAAAATACCCACCTCATAAAGCCTGCAAAAATCGATTATCCGGAAGAGGATTAAAAGGAGGATTAAAAGGAGTATTATGAACATACCTGAAATATTCGGAGAAAACGTCTTTTCGGACGCGGTACAGAAGGAAACGCTGCCCACCGAGGTTTACAAGGCTTTAAGGGCCACTGTCGAGGCGGGTAAAACGCTTGACGTATCCATTGCGGGCACTGTCGCTTCGGCGATGAAAAAATGGGCGGTGTCCAAGGGCGCGACCCATTATACGCATTGGTTTCAGCCCCTTACAGGTCTTACCGCCGAAAAGCATGAAAGCTTTATAACCAAGGAGGGCGACGGCGTTATAATGCGACTTACGGGCAAGAGTCTTATAGTCGGCGAATCGGACGCTTCCAGCTTCCCTTCGGGCGGCTCGCGCGCTACGCACATGGCGCGCGGCTATACTGCGTGGGACCCTACATCGCCCGCTTTCGTGCGCGGCGGCACTCTGTACATACCTACGGTATTCGTGTCGCACACGGGCGAAACGCTTGACAACAAGGCGCCGCTTCTGCGCTCTATGACCGCGCTCGACAGACAGGCGAAGCGGCTTTTGAGGCTGTTCGGCATAGACTGCAAAAAGGTTTCCTGCGCAGTCGGACCCGAGCAGGAATATTTCTTAATCGACGAAGAGCAGTACTTAAAGCGCAAGGATTTGCGCCTTACCGGCAGAACGCTTTTCGGCGCGGCGGTTTCCCGTGGGCAGGAGCTTGAAGACAACTATTTCGGCGCACTGAAGCTGCGCGTTGCCGCGTTCATGCGCGACCTGGACGAAGAGCTTTGGCGTCTGGGCGTTATGAGCAAGACCAAGCACAACGAGGTGGCGCCCGCTCAGCACGAAATGGCGCCGATATACTCGACGGTTAACGTAGCAGTCGACGCGAATATGCTTACTATGGAGGTTATGCGTTGCGTCGCCAAAAAGCACCACCTTGCGTGTATACTGCACGAAAAGCCGTTCAGGGGCATAAACGGAAGCGGTAAGCATAACAACTGGTCGCTTTCCACCGATACCGGCTTTAACCTTTTAGACCCCGGCGCGTCCCCCGAAAACAACACGTTTTTCAAGCTTGTGCTGGCGGCGGTTGTAAAGGCGGTGGACGACTATCAGGGCATACTGCGCGCGTCTATTGCCTCGGCGGGTAACGATTTGAGACTGGGTGCGGACGAGGCCCCTCCCGCGATTATGTCGGTGTATTTCGGCGACCAGCTCGGCGCTATGGTGGACTGTATCGTAAAGGGTAAAAGCTACGTTGCGTCGGGCACGCTCGAAAGCTCGATAGGCGTTCCGGAAAGCCCCATTTTTCCCAAGGATGCGACCGACAGAAACCGCACTTCGCCGTTTGCGTTTACGGGCAACAAGTTCGAGTTCAGAAGTCTCGGCTCGCAGATGAACGCGTCCGAGGCGAACATCTGCCTAAATACTATAGTTGCGGATGCGTTCGGCTCTTTTGCGGATGAGCTGGAAGGCAAGGCGGATGTTGAAAAGACTGCCAACGCGATTATCGAGCGCGAGTTCAAACAGCATTACCGCATAATCTATAACCTCGACGGTTACGGTCCCGAATGGGTTACCGAGGCGAAGAAGCGCGGATTGCTGAATAACAAGAATACCGCGGATGCGGTTGCGGTATGCTACGAGGAAAACAATATCGGCGTGTACGTTCGCCAAAAGGTTTTTACCCGCGAGGAGGCGATTGCCCGCGCGGATATTCGGCTGGAAAACTACGCCAAGGTTATCAATATCGAGTCGTTGACCATGATAGAGATGGCGCGCAGGGAAATTATTCCCGCGGTGTCGGAATTCGTCGGAAAGCTGAGCAGCGGCGTTTGTGCGAAAAAGAGTCTCGGCAATATACCGTGCAATGCGGAAACCAAACTTATTAAAACTCTTTCCGTGTTGAACGACAGGGCGGACGAGGCGGCGGAAAAGCTTGCCCGCGACTTGAAGGCGATTGATAAATCCGACGTTCGCGCGGAATCGGTTGCAATGGCGCATGTCATTATACCCGATATGGAAGCACTGCGCACGATAGTCGACGAAATGGAAACGCTTACCGCGTCGGAATACTGGAAATATCCCTCGTACTTCGATTTGCTTTACAGCGTAAGATAACGCCTTTATTTTGC
>CATJZR010000154.1 GCA_949745625.1 uncultured Eubacteriales bacterium
CAGGCGTAGCTGCGTACTATCTATGGTACGGTATGAGCATGGTTACGGGTGACCCGCTGTCCTATACTAGCGGACTTCCCGCGGTAGTGGCGTTCCTTTTGTTAGGCTTCGTCGGCGCGGTGGTCGGTCAGGCGGGCGACCTCTTCGAAAGCTATATAAAGCGCAGGTGCGGCATAAAGGATTCGGGAAATATCCTTCCCGGACACGGCGGCGTGCTTGACAGATTCGACAGTCTGTTCTTTGTCAGCGTGCTGGTGCTGGTCGGCTTTTTGCTTTTCACAATATAAAAATCTTAAAAGCCCTTAACGGGGCTTTTTTGAAACTTTAAAAAACAGTCATTAAATAAATTTTTTCGGGTATAATAATAAATGAAAAAAATAACTCTGATAGGCAGCACCGGCAGCATAGGCAGACAGGTTATCGAAACGGTAAAACGCAATCCCGACAGGTTCTCGATTGCCGCGATAGTGGCAAACCGTCCAAGCGCGGAATTCGACAGGCAGGTTAAAGAGCTTGTCCCACAAACCGCCGTTCTTGCGTCCGAGGACTACGCAGCCGCGCTGTCTGCGGTAGAGTGCGGGGACGTAGTGTTCAACGCTGCGGGCGGGTTCGCGGGGCTTGAATACAGCCTCGAAGCCGTTAAGGCCGGCAAGACGCTTGCGCTTGCCAACAAGGAAACGCTGGTGTGCGGCGGCGATTTGATAATGCCGCTCGCACGGAATACGGGTGCGGCAATTCTGCCCGTCGACAGCGAACATTCCGCAATTTGGCAGTGCCTGAATTTTTCAACAGATACCCGCGTCAGGCGCCTTATAATTACGGCGAGCGGCGGCGCGTTCAGAAATATGCCCGCCGAAAAGCTTAAATGCGTCACGCCAGAGCAGGCGCTAAATCACCCCACCTGGAAAATGGGCGCGAAGATAACCGTCGACAGCGCTACGCTTATGAATAAGGGATACGAGGTTATCGAGGCGCACGTGCTTTACGGCACCGATTACGGCGCGATAGAGACTGTTATTCAGCCGCAGAGTATAATTCATTCTATGGTTGAATTTGAGGACGGAGCGGTGCTCGCGCAGATGAGCTATCCGACTATGGAGCTGCCCATAAGCCTTGCGCTAAGCTATCCCGAAAGACTTGCGACTGCGCTTGCACCCATGGACTTTACTAAGGCGTTTGCGATTGGGTTCGAGCCGTTGGAAAGGAAAAAATTTCCCTGCTTCGATATAGCGTTGCGTTGCGGAGAGCGTGGCGGAATTATGCCGTGTGTGCTCAATGCTGCGGACGAGACGGCGGTTCACGCGTTTTTAAACGGCGAAATAGCTTTCACCGATATTTACCGCATAGTCGAAAAAACAGTTTCGGCGTTTTCCGACGAGACGGTCAACGGCTTCTCTCAGCTTAAAGCCGTTAACGCCCGCGCCGCAGATATAGCGCGCGGGGCAATAAAAAGGATAAGATGACACTTCTTTCATTTTCTTCGGTAATGAGTACCGTCTGGGCGGTCTTGCTGGCAATTATAATTTTGCTTGCAATGATAACCGTACACGAGTTCGGGCATTACCTCGCCGGCAAGGCGCTTAAATTCAAGATTGACGAATTTGCTATCGGCTTCGGACCGAAGCTTTTCAGGCGCGTTTCCAAAAAGAACGGCGAAGCGTTTTCTATAAGGCTACTGCCGCTGGGCGGGTTTTGCGCTTTTGCGGGCGAGGACGGCAAAGATTCCGTGGGCGACGGCTTCAACGATAAAAAGCCGTGGAAGCGTATAATCGTGCTCGTCGCGGGTCCATTGATGAACTATCTTCTTGCGCTTCTGCTTATCATAATTTCGTTGTTTTCGTTCGGTCAGATGATGTTCAAGGTCGGCGGCGTCGCGCCCGCCGAGGGACAGTTCGCCGAATACAGTCTGGTTGCCGACGACTTGATTTGCGAGGTTGACGGCAAAGGCATTTATCTTACCACCGACCTGATGAGCGCGCTCAGCGGCAAAAAGGAAGGGGATATAGCAGAGTGCGAAATTATCCGCGACGGTGAGCAAATTAGCGTTGATATAATGATGCGCGCCGACTGCGACTTTGAAAATTCCGAGGATACCGGCAAGCTTTGGCGTGCTCTGGGTATCGGCACTTACGAGTCGGACGGTACCAGCTACTGGGCGGTCGGGGTGGAAAATCACCGCTTCGGGTTTTTTACGACTATCGGCCACTCGTTTGTATATTCCTTTAAAATAGCGGGCACGATTTTTAAGGTGCTCGGCGAACTGTTAACGGGTCACCTCGGGCTTTCGGCTATGGGCGGACCGGTTACGACGATAAAGCTCACTTCCGAAATAGCCTCGCAAAGCGTACAGAATTTTATCGAAATTGCGGCGTATATCGGCGTTAACCTTGCGGTATTCAATCTGTTGCCTATACCCGCGCTGGACGGCAGTAAAGTAATTTTCTGCCTTATCGAGTGGATATTCCGAAAACCGGTGCCGCGCAAGATAGAGGCA
>CATJZR010000155.1 GCA_949745625.1 uncultured Eubacteriales bacterium
GTATTGTGATAGTCTGTGTCCTATAAGACAATGTGCGCTTATTAAGGGGTGTGAAACCTGCGGTGACTGTTTGACATTTAACGGCTGTCAGACTGTCGGTATGGTAATATCGAATAATGCCGAAGCGTCGGACAATCTTAAAAACAAACCGTAACAGACAAATTTCAATTTAACTTTCTAATAATATGTAATTAAAAGCTCCCGAACAATTTGTTCGTGAGCTTTTTGTCGTCGTTTGAAAGTGCAACTCTTTTTTATTCCCTATGGGAAGCGCGCTCAAACCGCGGGCTTAATTTATTTAATCCGACCACTTATGCTTTTCAAGCGTTCTGTCCTTTACGTCGTCGTAAAATTCGAAATACCTGCGGCGCAGCTCTTCAACGGTCATTGCCTCGCCAACGGGGCGCAGCAACTCTTCGAGCTCTTCTTCGGAAAAGTCGGCAAGCGAAAATTCACCGTCGTACTCCTCGGCAAGCCGCATTAAATCCCATTTGGAAACACCCAAGCTATTCCCCCTTCGAGGTCTTTGCCTCTTCAAGCATTTCAAGATACTTAGTCATGTCGCAGTCTCTGTCCGAATAGCTGTAATAGTACTGAGTAGACGAATCCGCGGTGCCTGCAAAGCCGTTTATTTTACCCTGCCACTTTTCCGCTACCGAATACATCCTGAACAGTCCGTTTTCCCATATTCTGAAAACAATAGACAGTCCCGAGCCGTCGTCGCCGCTCACCCATTCGCAGTCGTTAGAGCCGTTAGCCCGTCTCAGCATTTTAAGCGACGCCTCGTCCGCGTTGGCAACGTCGGTATCGACGGTCATAAAAATCAGGTAGCCCTCTACACCATTTTCCTCGCTCTCATCGGGCAAAATGACTGCGTGCTTAACCATATTTTCGGCAAGTATATTGATGTTTGCGCGCATAGTTATATCGTCTTCGCCCGCAAAAGCGACTATGTCTTCCTCTATTTTGTCGGGCTCGATATAATCGCCCTTAATCATCTCTATTTCGTGAACGCCCCAGTCCTTGCCCGTTGCCCAGTCACATTCCAGCATCTCCACCTCGAAAACGTCGCTCTTTTCGCCCTTTCTTATGTTTGAGCCTTCAAGCCGGTACAGCAGGTCGGTTTCGTCTGTAATACGCGTCCTCGCACTTTGAAACAAGTCTCTGAACATGCTTAACGCACCGGTACAGTCGGCGTACTTTATGGTGTAATGGTATCTGTAACCGCAGGACTTCTCGGTTTCGTTTATTCTGAGATAATATTCCTGCTTCATTGCGTGGGCAGAGCCGGCGGATATATCGGTGGTACCCTCCTGCGCGGCAAAAAAAACATACTGGTCGAGCATTCTCTCGTTATAGCACGCATAGGCAAAAAGCTTAGCCGCTGCCGCACTGGCCGCGGCAATCACTTCAGCATTTTCGTAATCGGTTTCGCCACCGGCGACATACCTGTCTGCAACCGCAAAATAATCTTCAATAGCTTTTTTTGAATATTGCTCGTAGGTCGCGCTCTGCGAGGGGCTAACGTCCAAATCGCGGATAAGCTCGTCCGTGATAACCTCTACGGACTCGGCGCAACCGACCATAAAGCATAGCGATATAAATGCCGAAGCTATTACGGGAACCGCCTTTTTTACGTTTTTCATAATTGCCTCATATTTTGCGTTTGCTTGCAAACGCAAATCAGGCGTACGCCTGATTTATGTCATATATTTTCGTTACTGATTATACCACTTCGGTTTATTCATAGCAACTGTTTAGACGGCTTTTTCTTCAATAAATGTCACGGACCAAAGCGGAACGCCGAACTGCTCGGCTATATGTTCACATTTGCAGGTAAACGCGTAGAACGCGTTAAATCCCTCGCCGTACAGCGTTTCAAGGTTGCCCAGTCCCTTTGATAGCAGTACGTCCGCGCCGTACATTGCGTCAAGAGTTTCTTTAGAAATTTCTTTCAAATAAGTCCCGGGAACGTCCGTTCCGTTCGGTATTACCCGCGCGATTCCGTTCAGCCCGACTTCTTCGGCATCAGTCAGCGTAACGTCGTTTATTACTGGCTTACCCCGCACGACCGAGGTCACCGATATTTTAGGATAGTACGCAAGAATAACGCGAATGAGAATTTTATCGAGCACTATTTCGCCGCAGTTGTCATGCAGAACGCATAACGACCCCGCGCCTTTTAGCCTGCGCTTAAAGCTTGACAAGACCGCGCCGTCCACGCTTGCTCTGCGCGCAGCGGCAATCACCGTTTCGATGCTGTCACCGCTCAAATCGCTTAAACGCGCAAAATCTATATAATTAGCCGCCATTGCGTACTTCAACGCCTCGGCAAGCGGGTCAACGGCGGAAGTTATCAGCTCGTAAAGCTCGGATTCAAGCGACAGAAGCTTCCTGTTGAACAGGGATTTTTCTGCCGAATAGTCTATAATTTCGCCAAATATATCGCGGTGCAATAAATTAATATCGCGCGCCAGCAATGGCGCGCAATAGTCGTCCGGTGGATTGTCGCAAAGCTGCTTTACGCCTTGCCTGAATAGCTCGTATCCGTCGCCGCCCTTGCTTTTTGCCACCTTTTTAAGCTGGCTGTTGTAAAGACAGGCGCGACATTCGTCGTTAAATTTCATAGTTGTTGAGGTATTTAATAAGAAGTATGCTGTCCTGATACGCGCCCTTCATATTCTTGTATGCGCGCGGGAAACGGCACATTGCCCTAAATCCGTGTTCGGTGCAGAGTATGAAAGCGGGCGTGTTCCCGTCGAGCACGGTAGTTTCAAACTGCTCGTAAGCGACCTTGCTTGCAAAGTCGAACGACAGCTTCATAAGCGACGCGCCGAGACCTGTGCCTCTGAACTCTTCTGTTATGGCAATAGAAAGAGTTGCGCGGTGACTCTGCTTCTCGTTTTCAGAAACTCTCGCAACGATGCAATAGCCGATTAACTTGTCCTCGAAATATACGCCGAGCATTATCTGGCGTTTTGATTTTTCGTAATCTTTAATCTGCTTGCGGATTTGCCTTTTTTTGATTTCCTCAACCTCGGTCGGATTAAGCTCTAACAGGTCGTTTTTGTGGTAAACCTTGCTCATGAGTTTAAGAACCTTCGCTGCTTCGGAAGGTCTTACGGTCCTTACTCTGACCGTAGTCCCGTTTTTCAGATTAAAGTCTCTTCCCTGCATTCTCATAAGTCGATTATATCATATAAAAATGTTAAATGCAATTATTTTTAAAAAATTCTTACATTAACTCTTTGCATTTATATTTTAATTTCGTTATAATAGATTTATGAAAAAACTTGTCTTAATTACGGGTGATTTGGCGTCGGGTAAATCCACATTTGCTGATATTGCAGGTAAAAAATTCGGCGTGCCCGTTTTTCATAAAGATACTGTTAAAGAAGTACTTAGCGTA
>CATJZR010000156.1 GCA_949745625.1 uncultured Eubacteriales bacterium
GTACCTTAAATACTTTGACGGCGCGTTTTACGACTTAGCTACGCTTGAAGAAATTTCTTCCGAAAATGTTGCGCTTCTGCGCGAAAATGCTATAATATATAAGGCAAGCGAGGGGCTTGATTACGAGTCCGTTTCGGTCACGGTCAATTATCAAAGCCGCACATCGGACGCAAAAAGCCTTAGTAAAAGAATTCCACATTACACCTCGCCGGGCGGGATAGAAAGCGCGTGCGCAGCCGTTGCGGGCTGTAACCTGATAGGCTTTTACGACAGATATTACGAGCAGCTTATTCCCAACCATAACGCGGGATACGAGGCTTACGGTTATTATCTTTATAATTTAGCGGATACTTACGTTTACGATTGCATAAGAGATTTATATGCTAAAATGGACGGCAGTGCGGCGGGAATAACCGAAAACAACTTTAAAAAGGGCATGCAGAATTATTGCGCCGAAAAGGGCTTGACGTGCGATTTTAACCAGCTGGTAAGCTTCGGCAAGCTTAACTACGACGCTGTTAAGCAAAGCATTGCGGAAAACAAGCCGATTGTTTTAATGTTAAGTACTTACAATATATGCAGTATCAGCGGTTACAGCAGCAATAAGTACGACAGGTACGACTATCAGCTTTCGCAGGGTAACCACATGATGGCGGGCTTCGGCTATTATCAGATTAACTATACTTTAAGTAACGGTACCAAGCAAACGAATAGCTTTATAGAGGTGGCAACTGGCTTTGCAAGAAAGTCGGAAGCGTACTTCAATATTAATTACAGTACGAATATAAATTCCGCTTACAAGGTTTATATTCATTGAGGATTTTATGAACGTCAAAAAATTTTTACGGGAACAGGCTGAAAAGAACGCCGAAAACCTTCTGGACGAAAACGATTTGCTGTATTTGCAGCAGTTTGAAAGCGTTGAAGAGGGCGCGGCTACGGCAAAACCGCGCGGGTTATCGCGCAAAAAGCTTTGGGCGATACTAAGCCCAGTTGTAACCGTTGCGGTGGCGGCAATAATTATATTCCCGTCGGTTTTCGTAAAAAGAAAGGGCAATATATTTTATCAGGAAGCTAACGTACGCGAAGTTGCCAGCACGATAGAAGATTTACGCTCCAATTTAAAATATTTTGACATTGAAAGTAAAGAGATAGAAAGTACAGTCTTGCTTAACTATGATTTAGTTACTAATGATAAACTATATTATACTTTGGAAGGGGTGAAACAGCTATCAGAGTTTAAACTTTATATTTTAATAAATGAAAATTATCATAAAAATTTTGATATTGGAAGTGGCTTAGCAATTCAAGAAATGACGGACTACAACTTAAATTACGAGTGTATAGAAGTAGAAGATATAGGGTCAGTTACAAACTTATACAGAGGTATAATAACAGTTAACACCGAAATTATATATATTGAGTATAATCAATTAATAGATTTGGGCGAACAGGCGTTTTTCGACGATATAGAAAGTATAATTAAAGTAAAAAGCTAAAATACA
>CATJZR010000157.1 GCA_949745625.1 uncultured Eubacteriales bacterium
GCTATTCTTCTCAATTCCATAATTTTTCTCCGTTTTAATTACGATTTTGCTATTGATAACAATTCTCCGCTAAATTACTGTTTATCGTACAATTATTATATCACGAAAAATGGAAGAACGCAACTGATTGAATTTTGCGGCAAATATAAAACATATCTATATCTCACTAAGCTACGCGCAGCCTGATTCGTCCGCAAAAAAGGCACAGCTTAACGCTATGCCCAAATCTGTTAATTGCGTTTTATTAATTTCCCTATGGGAATCACCGTAAAGCCCCGAATTTTTTAATACATTTTAATATATGCGTCGCGCTCTGCTCCGACCGAAACGTACCTGATTTTACAGTCGCAAAGCTTTTCCAAAAGGCGGATATAATCGAGCGCCTCTTGGGGCAGGTCGGAAACCTTTCTGCACTTGGATAAGTCCTTATTCCAGCCCTTAACCGTTTCATATACGGGCTTGCAATCGTCCAGTGCGTCGGTAAACGGAAACTCGTCCAAAATTTTTCCGTCCAACTCGTAATGCGTACAGATTTCTATTTTTTCGTAGCCGTCCAAAACGTCAAGCTTAGTCAGCGCTATTTCATCCGCGCCCTGACAGCGTATTCCGTAGCGCGAAGCTACTACGTCGAACGGCCCCACCCTTCTCGGTCTGCCCGTAGCTGCGCCGTACTCGCCGCCCGCGGCGCGCAGTCTTTCCGCCTTTTCGCCGAAATACTCGCAGGTAAACGGTCCCTCGCCGACGCAGCTTGAATAAGCCTTCATTATACCGAGCGAGTTCGTAAGCTTGAGATTGGGAACGCCCGCGCCTATCGGCGCGTACGCCGCAATCGTCGACGACGACGAAGTATAGGGCACTATCCCGTAATCTATATCGCGCAGCGCACCGAGCTGAGCCTCGAACATAATGCTTTTTCCTTCGGCGTGCATAGAGTTAAGGTAAAGACCCGTATCGGTCACGTAGTCCGCAAGCGGCTTGCCGTACGTCTCGAAGTAGCTTATCATATCGTCGGACTTTACGGGCTCGAAGCCGTAAGCCTTAATCATCATATTCTTCCAGTCGACTATATCTGGCAGGCGCTTATACAGCCTCTGCGTATTTAAAAGCTCGCCCATTCGGAACGCCTTTTTCATGTACTTGTCCGCATAGACGGGAGCAATACCTCGTCGGGTCGAGCCGTACGGCTTGCCCGTGGCTTTTTCCAGCCTGTCCTCCTCCATCACGTCCTGCAACACGTTGTAGGGCATAGTTATAATCGCCTTGTCGCTTATTTTGAGGTTGGCGGGCGATATGGAAATTCCGCCATCTCTCAGCCGCGCAATCTCTTCGCAGAGATGGCGCAAATCTATAACCATGCCGGGCCCCATAACGCAAACCACACCCTCGCGCAGTATGCCCGAAGGCAGTAGGTTCAAAATGAACTTACCTCTGTCGTTGACTACGGTATGCCCTGCGTTGTTTCCGCCCTGATAGCGGCATACCACGTCGTAATCGCGCGAAAGCAGGTCAACCATTCTGCCCTTGCCCTCGTCACCCCAGTTAATTCCGCAAATTCCAGTTAACATATCAATTATCCTCCGTGCCGTCGGGCTGTTTACCCACTATTTCGTACAGGTAACCGTACAACTCTTCCAAAGAGTCCGTCTCGCACTCGAACACAAGCGTGTCGCCCGCCTTGAAAATATATTCGCCGTCGGGAACGATAACCGTCCCGTCCGAGACAACCTCTACCACCAGTCCGTTCGTAGGCCAGATAATGGCGCGGACCTTGTTCATTTCCGCCTTGGAATGTGGCTGTACGATAAGCGATATTCTTTCCTTTCTGACGTTTTCGTAAAGCTTTTCGTCGACGATAAACGCGTCCAGATTCTTTTCGTAAATGGGTTCCAACTTAAACAGCATGCTTATAAGGTAGCCTATCGCAACGCCCAAAAGCACTGGCAGAAAGTTCGTGAACTGCCCCGTCAGCTCGAACACCATTACTATTCCCGTTATGGGCGCCTTTACTATCGTGGTAAAGAAAACCGACATACATATAATTATGAAGTAGTCGCAGAACGCGGGGTCCATACCCATTGCGACGAAAGCAATAGAAAGTACGCCGCCCAGCCCGGCGCCCATTGCAAGCATGGGAATGAAAACACCGCAGGGTATTCCGCAACCCATTGCCATAACGCCGGCCATATATTTGAACACGAAAACGATTAGTATGCTTGCAACCACCGAAATGCCGAATACGCTTTCGATACTTATTTCACCGGTACCGTGCGTACCAAGCGCCTCGATAAACGAGTGCCCGCCGCCCATAGCGTAGGGCGTAATCAGCCCGAACGCGCCCGCAAGCATAAAAGGAATTATATATTTGCCCGCACCTTTAAAAAAAGTGATTTTTTTGAACAGCTTTTTTGCAACCGTCACCGAGTGATAGAACGCCACGCCGGCAAGCGCCGCGACGACTGCCGCGGGGATAATCCAAAGGCAATACGAAAACGAAAAGTTTTCCGGGAAGATAAAGTTTTCAAATGTGAACCCGACACCGTAGCCGAGCGGCGGACGGATTGCGTTGCGTGTAAAAAGTGCAGTAACTATGCTTAAAGCAGCGCACACGAACCCCTGCGGCGAAAACGAGCGGAACGCCTCCTCCATTGCAAAGAAAAGTCCCGTAACGGGCGCATTGAACGCAACCGCAAGTCCCGCGCTCGAACCGCCGGCAATCTGTAAGCGGCGAACCATCTGATTACGCTTTAACGTCTTGCCGACCGCCTCCCCCGCGCAGCCGCCTATTTCAAGCGAGGGTCCCTCCGCTCCCGCAGACAGCCCCAAAAATATGCACGCAAGCGATGCCGCAAACATCGAGCACATCGTCACGTACCACTTGAATCGGATTATTCCGCGCGCGGCGCCCTCAATCTGGGGAATACCGCTTCCGCGTATCATGGGCACGAAGCGTACGAAAGTACCTATAACCACCGCCCCGGCGGCAAGCCCTAAAAACAGCAACGGAATAAATGCGGGATTGTCGAAGAGCATCCCGTACAGCTTTACCGAGGTTTCCTCGCCTATATGCGCCAAAATGTTGTAGAAGGTAACGACCACGCCCGAAAACAGTCCCGTAAGCAGACTGATAAGAACGAGGTTTACCCCGTTATCGGCAAATGACTGTAAATTTTTTTTAAGCTTTTCCTTAGTCACGGTACAATTCTACCACTTTAGCAAGATTTTGTAAAACAAAATACGTGCCAAAGCGACAACTAAAAACGCTATCGGACTAATTGTTCGATAGCGTTTTCGTTTAA
>CATJZR010000158.1 GCA_949745625.1 uncultured Eubacteriales bacterium
AGCACTTCCACGTTCAGATTGTCGGCGGTATCTGTCTGCACCAGGGCAGAATTGCCGAAATGAAGACGGGCGAAGGTAAGGCTCTCGTTTCAACCCTTCCCGCATACCTCAACGCACTTACGGGCAAGGGCGTGCATATCGTCACCGTCAACGACTATCTTGCAAAGCGTGACGCCGAGTGGATGGGCAAGGTCCATAAATTTATGGGGCTTACCGTCGGCGTGGTTGTTCCCGGTATGGACGACGAGGAAAAGCAGAAAGCTTACAAGTGCGACATAATCTACGCAACGAATAACGAGCTCGGCTTCGATTACCTGCGCGACAATTTGAAAACATCTATCCCCGCAATGGTTCAGCGCGAGCTTAACTTCTGTATAATCGACGAGGTCGACTCTATTTTAATCGACGAGGCGAGAACGCCTCTCATTATTTCGGGCAGAGGCGGACAAAGCTCGGTACTGTACGAGCAGGTGGACAAATTCGTCCGTACTCTTTCGGGCGGCTTTGACGACGACAAGAAAGACGCCGAAAAGAAAGCCCCTTCCCGCAAGAAAAAAGAGCTTAGCGAAAAAGAGCAGGAGGCTCAGGACAGGCTTACCGCCATTTTGCAGGAAATGGAAAACTGGGACTATATAATCGACAGAAAGGACAAGTCCGTAACCATTACCGAAAAGGGCGCGGAAAAGGCGGAGCGCTTCTTCAATATTCCCAACCTCGGCGATATAGAGAACGCAGAGCTTAACCATCACATTCAGCAGGCCTTGAAGGCGCACGAGCTGTTCAGCCGCGACGAGGATTATATCGTTTCCGACGAAGGCGAAATTTTAATCGTAGACGAGTTTACGGGCCGTGTGCTCAACGGCAGAAGATATTCCGACGGCTTGCATCAGGCAATCGAGGCGAAGGAAAAGGTCAAGGTCAAGGACGAGAACAAGACCCATGCAACGGTTACATTCCAGAACTATTTCCGTCTTTACAACAAGCTTTCGGGTATGACGGGTATGGCGAAGACCGAAGAGGACGAGTTCAGAACCATTTACTCGCTCGACGTCGTTGAAATACCCACCAACCGTCCCGTTCAGCGTGTAGACTACGCGGATATGATTTATTCGACCGTAGAGGGCAAGAAAAAGGCAATCGTAAACGAGGTGGTCGAGCGTCACGAAAAGGGTCAGCCTATCTTGATAGGTACCGTCACCGTCGACAAATCGGAAGAAATTTCAAGGCTTTTGAGAAGAAACGGCATCAAGCACAATATCCTGAACGCAAAGAACCACGAGCGCGAGGCCGAAATAGTAGCTCAGGCGGGCAGATTCGGCGCGGTTACTATCGCAACCAACATGGCGGGACGCGGTACCGATATTCTGCTTGGCGGTAACCCCGAATATCTTGCCAAAAAGCGCATGCGCGAAGAGGGCTACGACCACGAGATGATTGAAACGGCAATTTCCTACGCCGACAGGGAATTCACCCCCGAGGAAACTAAGGCAAGGGAAAGATACGCCGAGCTTTACGACAACTATAAAGCCGAAACGGCAGCCGAAAAAGAAAAAGTTGTCGCGGCGGGCGGTCTTTGCATACTCGGTACCGAGCGGCACGAGTCGCGCCGTATAGACAACCAGCTTCGCGGCCGAAGCGGACGACAGGGCGACCCCGGCGCGTCGATATTCTTCATATCTCTCGAAGACGACCTTGCAAAGACGTTCGGCGGCGAGAGAATGAAGCGACTTTACGAAATTTTCAAAATCGAAGAGGACCAGTGTCTGCAATCTAAAATGCTTTCCGGAAGCGTTGAAAACGCGCAGAGGGCTATAGAGGGCAGAAACTTCGGTA
>CATJZR010000159.1 GCA_949745625.1 uncultured Eubacteriales bacterium
CAACGTAACCTATAACGGCAAGCCCGCGGATTATTGTCGCGCTTCCACCGTAGTGGAGAGATGCGGAGTTAAAATAGGTATAATCGGCGCGATAGGTGATTGTCTTAGCTCGATTTCGGGCGATTTCACCGCAGGGCTTAAATTTGCGACGGGCAGTGCGTTGACCTCGCTTGTCAAGGCGGAGTCCGAAAAGCTGAGGGATGAAGGCTGCGAATTTATAGTTTATTCCATTCACGACGGCTACGGTGAAAGCTTTTCCGCTTCGAGCGTTAACGAGGTTTCCTCGCGCGAGATTTCAAGCTATTACGACGTTTCACTGTCCGACGGCTACGTCGATTTGGTTTTCGAAGGGCATACTCACCAGCGCTATATTTTAAAGGACGAACACGGCGTTTATCATTTGCAGGGCGGCGGAGAAAACAGCTTTGTAAGCTCTGCCGAGGTTTCGCTGAACAGGACGACGCGGGAATTCACCGTTAAACCCAAGCTGATAAGCAGCAGCGTTTACGCGGGCGGCGAAAGCGACCCCGTAGTTGGCGAGCTGTTCGATAAATATTTTCCGAACGATAATCCTTACACGACAGTGCTCGGTTCCAACGCGGTTCGGCGCAATTCGTCCGAGGTTTGCACTTTGCTTGCAAAGCTTTATTACGAAACGGGCGCAAAGCAATGGGGCGGCGAATATAAAATCGCGCTCGGCGGAGGGTATTTAAAGCTGCGCAGCCCTTACAGAATAGAAGCGGGCAGCGTAACGTACGCGCAGCTGTTCTCGGTTTTGCCGTTCGATAACGATATTGTTCTCGGCAAAATCAAGGGTTCGGACTTAAAGTCGCGGTTTTTGTCGGGCGCGGACAATTATTATTGCTTTACGGTTTTAAAGGCATCCGAAATTTCAGACGATAGTTATTATTATATTATAGTGGACAGCTATTCGTCCACATACAGATACAACCGTATAACGGAGGTCGCGCGGCTGGGCGGCGAAAAGTACGCAAGGGATTTACTTGCGGATTTCGTTGCGGGCGGCGGCTGGAAACATTAAAAAAAAGGGGAATATTAAATATGAGAATGTATGACGTTATCAAAAAGAAACGCGACGGAGGCGAGCTGTCCACCGAAGAAATCAATTATTTCGTAAAAGGGGTTACGGACGGTTCGATTCCGGACTATCAGATTTCCGCGCTGTGTATGGCGATTTATTTCAAGGGAATGACGAGCAGGGAAACATGCGATTTGACCTTTGCCGTCCGCGATTCGGGCGACAGACTCGACTTTTCGGAAATTAACGGGATACGCGTAGACAAACATTCGACGGGCGGCGTCGGTGATAAGACCAGTCTTGTAGTTGCGCCCATAGTCGCCTCGCTTGGCGTAAAGGTTGCCAAAATGAGTGGCAGGGGCTTGGGGCATACAGGCGGAACTATCGATAAGCTCGAAGCTATCGAGGGCTTTCAGACTACTCTGTCCGACGCGGATTTTATGAAGCAGGTTAACGATATAGGCTTTGCAATCGTCGGTCAGTCGAGGCAGTTTGCCCCCGCAAACAAAAAGCTTTACTCCCTTCTCCTCGTTACGGCAACGGTTGACAGTATGCCGCTTATCGCCGCAAGCATAATGGGCAAAAAGCTTGCCGCGGATGACGACTGTATCGTTTTGGACGTAAAGACGGGCAGCGGCTCGTTTATGAAGACGGTAGAGGACAGCAAGGCTCTGGCCAAATTAATGGTTGACATAGGTAAGAGCGCAGGCAAAAAAATGGTCGCGCTTATAACTAATATGGACAGACCGCTCGGTCACGCGATAGGAAATTCGTTAGAAGTTATCGAGGCGGTTGAAACCCTGCAAGGTAAGGGACCTGCGGACTTTACCGAAGTGTGCCTGACGCTTGCGGCGTATATGCTTTCGCTTGCGGGCAAAGGCAGCGCGGAAGAGTGTAGGGCAATGGCTGAGAGGGCTATCGCAGACGGCAGTGCGCTTAAAAAACTTATCGAAACGGTAGGTGCGCAGGGCGGCAATAAAAAGCTTATCGAAAATACTGCGAATTTCGCAAAAGCAAAATATTCGCATACGGTCAAAAGTATTAAGGACGGATATATCGGTGCGGTCGATACCGAGGCGTACGGGCTTGCTTCGCTTGCGCTCGGCGCTGGCCGCAACACGGTAGAGGACGAAATAGATTACAGCGCGGGTATCATTTTGAAGCGCAAGACCGGCGATTTCGTAAAGGCTGGCGAGGAAATAGCTACGCTGTACTCGTGTAACAAGCAATCGTTCGCAAGGGCGGAGGAAATTTTGCTTTCCGCAACAGAGGTCTGCAAAGACAAACCCGCCGACGAGCCGCTTGTATACTGCATAGTGGAATAAGTTAGTTATATTGCGCTACGCGCTTTGATATTGCTTTCGGCAGTTATATTTGCCGCAAGCTGCAAGTAAGTCGAAAGATAAAGCAATTAAGATACGGCGATTAAACGTAAGGTTTAAGTTTGATTGGCGTAGAAGTAAGTCGAAAGATAAAGCAATTAAGATACAACGATTAAACGTAAGGTTTATATGGCAAAGTTATACTTTAAATTCGGGGCGATGGGCTGTTCGAAAACGGCGCAGGCGCTGATAACCAAATTCAATTACGAAGAGCGCAATATGAAGGTGCTACTCTTGAAGCCCGCAATCGACGACCGTGACGGCGCGAATAACGTCAAATCGCGCATAGGTCTGCAAAACGAGGCGGTGACCGTAAAAGAGAGCGAAAATATTTACGACAAGTACGTTAACGAGTTTCCCGACTGTAACGTGATAATCGTGGACGAGTGTCAGTTTCTCACTCCCGAACAGGTAGACCAGCTTGCCGATATAGTCATAAAAAAGGACATTCCCGTGCTTTGCTTCGGGCTCAGCACCGATTTTACGACACACCTTTTCCCCGGCAGCAAGCGGCTTTTCGAAATAGCTCAGTCAATAACCGAAATCAAGTCGGTGTGTACCTGCGGCGCAAAGGCTACCGTCAACGCGCGGCTGGACGGACGGGGCAGAGTGGTTACGGAGGGCTCGCAGGTCTGTATAGGCGGTAACGACCGCTACGTGGCAATGTGCAGGAAGTGCTGGCTTGAACGGCTGGCGAAGGAGCGTGAGTAATGAACAGAGTGGTTATAGGCATTTGCGGCGGAACGGGAAGCGGTAAGACGACGCTTGCGGAAA
>CATJZR010000160.1 GCA_949745625.1 uncultured Eubacteriales bacterium
CAGAGGTCATTATGACTTTTTTTCGATGGCTAAATTTGATAATAGACTTGATGATAGGGTACAGGACTTGCGTTCCGTTCTTCCCGAAGGCTTGCTTGAAAATTTTAACGCTGCATACGATAAGTATATTTCGCTCGGCGACGACCCTGAGTACGAGGACATAGTTGGCGCTTTTAACGAATTTGACGATTATGTTTTCGGTTGCTATGAGCAACTGAGAAGCATTCTTAAAGATTATATCACGGAAATGATAGAAAAGCATTATTTATAAATTTTAATTTATCTTTCTAAAATTATAGCCCGCTGTCTTCATAAAAGAGGATGGCGGGCTGCTTTTTGTGAAATCAGCTTATTCGGTACAGTTTTCCGAAGCAGTGAGGACAAACTCTGTTTAAAAGTTCGGCTTTGGTTTTGCAGATATGGTTTCCGCACGTTTCGCACTCAAAAAAATCGTTTATGTCAGTCATATTTTCACAGTAAAATTTTTCCATAAAATTAGTATGCAAATTTGAAAAATTTTCATTCGAAAACGGTAAAATTCAAGTCAAAAATTTGCTTTTAATTATATAATATGGTATAATAATTCCAAAGAAAATTATGAGGTGAAAAATGCCAAGTAAAATCACTCGCGACTACGACGCGAACAGCCTGAAAGCCTTAAAAGGACTCGAACCCGTAAGGGAGCATCCCGGTATGTATATCGGCCCCACGGACGAAAAAGGACTGCACTGTCTTGTCAGAGAGGTTATCGACAACTCGATTGACGAAGCGCTTGCAGGCTATTGCGACAGAATTGACGTCGTAATCACCGAGGACGGCTCGTGTTCCGTCAAGGACAACGGAAGAGGCATACCCACGGGTATCAACAAAGAAGAGGGCATAAGCGGAGTAGAGCTTGCTCTTACAAATCTTAATGCGGGCGGCAAATTCGGCGGCGGCAATAAGGCGGGCGGATATAAAATTTCGTCAGGTCTGCACGGCGTCGGCGTTTCGTGCGTTAACGCGCTTTCGGATACTCTTGTTGCCGAGGTTGCTCAGAACGGACACCTTTACAGGCAGGTATATCATTGCGGAATACCCGAAAAGCCATTAAAAGCGGTTGCTAAAACCGAGCTTACGGGTACGACTATAACTTTCCATCCCGACGCAACGGTATTCGAAACGATTGATTTCAACTACGATACCCTTAAAACACTTTTGAGGGAGCTTTCCTATCTCAACAAGGGGCTTACGTTGACGCTTGAGGACAGGCGTAACGGCAAGGTTCGCAGCGACGTATTTTGTTACGAGGGCGGCGTCGTTCACTTCATTCAGGACATCAACAAGGGCAAGGAAACGCTGTTTGCAAAGCCCGTCTATTTTGAGGATTCCGAGGGCGACGACAAATTTCTCGAAATCGCTATTCAGTACAACAACAGTTATAGCGAACAGATTTTCCCGTTTTCAAACAATATCCGCCAGCCGGATGGCGGAACACATCTTGAAGGCTTCAAGGCCGCGCTTACCAAGGTTATAAACGATTCGGGCAGAAAGCTTAACATATTGAAAGACAATATGAAACTTTCGGGTGACGACGTGCGCGAGGGTATTACGGCGGTCGTATCCGTCAAGATAGCCGACGCGCAGTACGAAAGCCAGACAAAAAGTAAGCTTTGCTCCACCTACGTAAGGGGCTTCGTTGCCAAGGCGGTCACCGAAAAGTTCGGTATGTATTTAGAGGAACACCCCGCCGAAACGCGCGAGCTTATTTTGCGCTGTCTTACCGCGCAGCGCGCGAGAGAGGCGGCAAGGCTTGCCCGCGAGGAAACTCATAGAAAGGGTGTGCTTGAGAGCACGAAGCTTCCCGGCAAACTTGCCGACTGTTCGGACAAGCGTC
>CATJZR010000161.1 GCA_949745625.1 uncultured Eubacteriales bacterium
ATAGACGGCAAAAAGCACCTTATTCTGCAATGCGCGCACCCCTCGCCGCTGTCGGCATATAACGGGTTTTTCGGTTGCAGGCACTTTTCCAAAACCAACGAATATCTGATTTCCCACGGCAAACAGCCTATTGACTGGGATTTAAACTAACAGAACGCGCGCCTTCAAGGCGCGCGTTCTGTTTAATATATTTTAATAAAAGAGGCAATCGCTAAGCTCGGCGTTTTCAAAATTCTTATAGAATTTATCCGCTTCGTTATTGGTTGACCTTATCAGATAATATCGGTTAATTCCGCTACTTAGGCAATCTTTTTCAAATTCGGCGAAAAGAAGTCAGGCAATGCCCTATGCCTGTAACTTTTCAAAACGTAAACCCAAACGGCGTATGCCATTTTATAGCCGTAAAAATGATACTCTATGCGCCGACGACATTTTATCCTCCTTTGCGAGCAGTGACACCGAATTATTAAAAAAAAACAATCCGAAGTTCTGTACTTTGTCCCCTGCTCGTCGACGCGGTCCTCGGTCATTTGCTCGGACTCTTCGCTCATTACCTGTTTTAGATATTCAATATGTTCGTCCGCGTTGCGGGCGTTCAGCTTTTCTATCGTCATACGCATATTATTATGGCATTTAAGCAACCGCAAGCTTTAAAGATGGGACAGCTAAGCTGTCCCATCTTTATTTACTTTAAATTATTTCTTTTGTAATTTCGGCGTCAGTAATAATTAAATTGCCTTCATCGGTAATTTCAAAGTCAAAATCGATATTTATAATTATATTGTGCCCGAATTCATCGCTTCCGACGTTCGTACTTATTGTAAAATGCGTCCAATCAAATTCAGCTTTTGTGCCGCACGTTACAAGATGCCCCAAAGCCGTTCCGGAGAATGCGAATTGAAAATATGATTCGTTAATCATGGTAACGTCTACGGTTAAGCTTACTTCGTCCTGCTCTATCTGCGCACTTATGCTATCGAATTTTTTAAAGCGCTTTACCACGATTGCCGCAACGTCCTCAAACATTTCAAGATAGCCGTCGTTTACATAAATATTTCTTCTGAACGTTCTACCCTCATCATCCGTACACATAAGGAAATAGACGAAGCCGTCTTCGATTTTCCACTCCGATTTGTCAAACGGCATTCTTTCGTAAAAATAACGGGCAACCTCTATATGAGTTCCGTCGGTAAGCGTTACATCAACCATGCGCTTTATTACGGTTTCAAATACCGGCTTCCAGCCCTGCTCGTCATCCGGGAAAAACCGAACCGTAACTCCATAGTAGTTTGTTGCGTTACCGACGTCAACCGTTATGAAGTTCTCTCTGAAAATATTGATTTCTATGCCGCGCAAACTTCCGCTACCGTCGGGATTTTCAATTTCGCCGTTAAAACCTTCGACGGATATCGGGCAGCCGCAGATAGTTCCGCCCGTAACAAGAGCTTCCGGGTTGCTTTCTTTACTGAATTGAATTACAAACGAAAATTCGTAATCTTCGCCCTTTAAATTGTAGGTCTGTGCTCGGGTAGAATAGCTGTAGAGCTTATAGCTCGCGCTGCTGTTCGGGACGTTGAAACGAACCTCGCCCTCCCAGTTCAGCTGATAGTAATTATTTTCGCCGTCTGTCAGAACGTAAACAAGACCGAAGTCAAAGTTGAACGAAGAAGTCAGGTCAATCATTGCCGTATCACCGCCGTAAGAGTGGGTATAGACGGACTTTGTAATTCCGCTATATTCTACGCTGACCAAAACCGAGTCGGGATTATATTTAAGCCCTATCTGCACGACGTCGGTTTTGTCCGAACACCGGGCGGTGAAAGTTAAATCGTAATTGTCATAATCGCTGAAATAATCTGCCTGCAAAGCGGTCAAAAGCTCGTCATAGCTCATTTCGGTACAGATGACGAAATTGCGGTTATCAAACACCAAACCCTCCTGCGGGACAAGGAAAGTGATTGCGACGTCGGCAGCAATCGAAAGCTTTAACTCTTTGTCAGCAATAATCTCTGCGTCAAGTATAAATTCACGGACCCTGTAACCTCCGAATTGTGCAGGCACTGCGATTTCTTTCGAGGTGAAGTTTTCGGAAAGTGCGAGTACCACCGTCTTTGAGTAATCCTCCATATCGACAACCATCAAACCGTCGCCGTCCCGTTCACCTGCGTAGTTGATTACGCTGTGTTCATCGTTAGCGTTTTCGGGCAACCCGAAAGTGAGCTGATAGTCGAGCTGCGACATACAGGTGTTTATAACGACCGACGGTTTAGCCGTACTGTACAGCGCGATGTAGGGAATAGGGCAAATTTTGTTGAAGTTAAAAGTTACCTTGGCGTTATTGGTATCGGACGCTCTCGGGATAATGCTGACGCCGAGCCAATAATCACGGTTAGTACTCTCGATTTCGACGTTTACGGTCAACGTGTTTTTGAATTGTAAGTCAAGTCCGATAACGGGACTGTTATTTTTATTGGTGATATTGACGGTAGTCAGTGCGGTCAACAGGGGCATTATTTCGTGATTGTAATTGCTGCCCATATCGATATTGACGGTAGTTACGCTGCCCAAAAGCACCTTATACGCGTGCGAAAAGTTAACTAATTCCTGACATCTATCGTCCATATCGAGCGTCGTTGACTTGCAGTCTGCGTAGCTAACGACTTTGCCGCTCTTTAATTTAAGGTGGCCGCTTCCGCTTTCAAACAGAGGTGAACCCGCTGCCACCGTAATATTTTTGAAACTTTTTTCTGTACCGGCAGAGTCGTCAACCACCATAAAACGCATATCGCGGGCGTCGGTTATTATATTGCCCTGCCCGTCGACGAAGCCCTTTACGGACGCAGGAATTTTTATAGCTTTTACGCTTCCGGATTGGTCGTAAACGACAAAATCACACCCGAAATATTCGACGTCCGACGGAATAATAACCTCGCTCACTCCCTGCGTTTCAAAAAAGCAAACGGCTGCCTTTTTGTTGCCGAACTGTTCGTACTGTATGCCCTGCCGTTCTTGCGTGCCGAATAACTCCTTAAAATATTTA
>CATJZR010000162.1 GCA_949745625.1 uncultured Eubacteriales bacterium
GCTGGGTCTGGATATAGTAGCTCCAACGGGTTGAGCTTATCTGCTCTATTTTGGCGTAATCGGACGCCGTGTGCAGTATCCAGTTATCGCCGAGATACATTGCTACGTGCCCTATCCTTTCGACGCCGACTTTGTCCTTACGGGAAGAGTTTGTAAAGAACATCAGGTCGCCGCGCCGGATTTGAGATTTTTTCACCGTTGTACCCTGAAACACCTGCGTACGGGTATTGACCTGTAAAAGCGTGTCCGCGCCCTTATAGAACATATACTGCATAAGAGACGAGCAGTCAAACGCGTTTGTAGTGAAGCCCGACAAAAATCTGCCAGAGCCGTCGTGCAGGCGCACCGCGCCGTAAACGTACGGCGTACCGAGGTAGTTGGCTCCCTCGGCGATTACCGCCTCGATTTTTTCGTTATCGCTCTTATTCATTTCCGTTACGACGCAATACTTTTTGGATATGTAAACCGTTTTGTTTCTGTAACGCGTCTTGTACCAGCCGTCCTCCTCGCCGAGATAAGTGTACATCGTAGACTTTTCGGCAGTTGCCACTGCGGAATAGCCTGTGCCTGCGCCCGAACGGATATTCACGCCGTTCGACGTCACCTGTATGTAGGATACCGTCGTGAGCTCGGGTTCTTCGGGAACGCTTACCGTAGGCTCGTCCGCGGGAGGCACCTCGGGCAAGCCCCCGGAAGATTCGTAGTTGTTATCGTTATTATCGGCGTCGGTCGGCGCCGAGCAGCCCGCCATAGTCACGGCGACCGCAAACGCTGCGGCAGCCGCAGCAAAATGTTTACCTTTCATACTTTTTCTCCTTTTTTTATTTACACGTAATTATATCAAAAGAAGAAAAGCTACGCAATGCAAAAAATTTTCCATATTTGGCAAACGCGTCCTAAGCAAACCGCCCGCAGGCATTGCAATGCCTGCGGGCGGTTGTTATTAATCCTCTATACCTTCGTTAAGCTTGTTCAACAGAGCCTGCAAATCGTTGCCGTGAACGAACACCGCCTGCTCGATTGTTTCGCCGTGCGCCATTGCACAGCCGAGGCAGTGCATACCCACCGCCTGTAAAATTTCAGCGCTGTCGGGGTTTATTTTAAGACAGTCCGCTATTAACGTATCCTTCGTTATCTTTGCCATTTATTTTCTCCTTGTTATTTTTTTGTGGTTTTATCCGTCTTTTTCGCTGCGGGTTTAGCCGACGGCTTCTTTACGGCAGGCTTATTACCGTCCGCCGTATGCAGCACGAGCTGCGGGAAAGGAATACCTATTCCGTTTTCGTCAAACATCTGCTTTAACGCGCCGTTCAACTTGCGCTGGACGGCGAAAATATCGCCCTCGTGACAGGTGGTAGAAAAATGAAGCGTTACACCCGACGCACCGAGCGACGCCACGCCGTTATACACGACCTCGCTAAGCGCCCCCTCTACCTGTAAACCGGGCAGCTTGTCCTCGATGATTTTTTCGACGCGGGGCAGCGAATCGCCGTACTCTATATCGATAAGCGAAACCGCCGTAGAGGGATTTACCGTCTGGTTGAGCACACCCCTTATATCGCTGTTGTTGATTATTTTGATATTTCCCAAAGCTTCGAGCTTGGTGGTTCTGATGCCTATTTCCACTACTGTGCCGCGGAAGTCGCCTATCGTGACTATATCGCCGACGTTGAATTCGTTTTCGAATACTATGAAAAGTCCCGCAACAACGTCGCCGATTAAGCTCTGCATTCCGAGACCGACGACAAGCGTCAGCACTCCCGCGCCGGTTATAAGCGCAGTGGTGTCTATGCCCCAGATTGCCAAAACGCCTATTATTATTACGACTATCGTTACCGTCTTGATTATATTATTGACAAGGCGGATTACGGTTATTTCGCGGCGGCTTCTTCTGAACGCGCGCGACAGCACCGCAAGCACTACCGTAAGTATGAGCAATGCTATGGTAATTAAGCGGATTGCAGAAATAAGCTTGGGCACGAGCGCAAGCAAATCGTTTACCACCTCGTAATCGGTTACGCCCTTGTTGAACACGCTGTCCTCGGCAAAAATGTATTGCTGGAATACGAACGAACAGGCCGTTCCCGCCAAAAGTAAAATAAGTAAAATCAGCTTTAAGGGCCCCATGCCCTTTACTTTATCTTTGAGTACGTTTTTCGAATCACCCATAGTTCACCTCTTAAAACTGTATTTGCTGCCGTCCGTCGGGAAAATCGGAACGGTGCTTCAACGCGTATACCGCCAAAATATTTGCCATGCCCGCAATTTTGAGAGGCTTGCCCTTGAATACCCTCGTTTCGATGGGTATGTTTTCGGTATTGACCTCTATCACGGTCTTGTTGTCGTTGACAAACGCAACCGAGTACGGAATGGTAACGTAGTCGGCAAACAGAATTTCGCCCTTGCCCTTTATGTCGGCAATCATTACGCCCTTGCAGGCTCTGCCGATAGGCTCTATCGTGGACGCCACGACGCGCTTGACGCCGTTCAGCGTAGTTACTATTATTATTTCGCCCTCGCCAGTGTGCTGGGTTGCGAATATCACCTCGTCGCCGCTGCCGAGCGCAATTCCCTTGACGCCGCCCGCCACTCTGCCCTGAACGGGAACCTCGTCCTTGTTGGCGTTAAGGCAAAGCCCGTTGCGGGTTACGAACAGCATAGTAGAATATTCGTCGCAGTCGTACCGCTCGACGGAAAGCACCTCGTCGCCCTCTTTAAGCTTGATTGCGGGCATAACCACCTTGCCCTGCAAATACTCAGACCATTCGGTGCGTTTGACAGCACCCTGCCGGGTGAAGAACAGCAGCTCGCCTTCGGGCGTCTTGCCCTCGGGTACGGCGAAAAATCTGACGGGGTATTCGCCCTTTTCGACGCCCTCGACAACCTTTTCAAACGCCTGTCCCGACGACTTGAATTCGGATATATCCACGTACTTGACGCTCATTCTTACGACGTTGCCGAGGTTGGTAAACGCGTAAACGGTGTCGTCCGAGGAGCAGAACA
>CATJZR010000163.1 GCA_949745625.1 uncultured Eubacteriales bacterium
AATTCTGCCCGAGCGGTAGTACCAGGGCGCGTCCTTCTCGCTTGAATAGTCGGGAATTTCGCCCTCGCCCTCTAAATTCAGCACGTAGCCGTATCTGCCGTTATCCGAAAAATATGCGCGGACCGAGCCGAGCTTCCACGAAGTTTGCTCCTTGCCGCAGGCAACGAGCGCAATCGCCGCGGTAAGCGCGGCAATCATAACCGTCAATAAAATAAGCGTTGCTTTTTTCATTATTTCACCAATTAAGCATTGTTAGGGTAATGCGCTTGCAGCGCATTACCTCTTTATCATAGGGGGAATATGATAAAATTTTTATTTCAGCTTTGCCACGCCCGAAGCTACCGCTGCCTCGGCAACCGCCTTTGCGACGGAACGGTGCGCGTTCTTGTCGTATGCATAGGGCAGAATGTAGTCGGTTGCAAGCTGTCTGTCCGAAACGCAGTCAGCAATGCCTTTCGCCGCGGCAATCATCATTTCGTCGTTTACCGTTGTAGCGCGGACGTCGAGCGCGCCGCGGAAAAGCCCGGGAAATACCAGCACGTTGTTTATCTGGTTCGGATGCTCGGACGAGCCCGTGCCGACGATAAACGCGCCCGCAGCCTTAGCGTCCTCGGGCTCGATTTCGGGAACAGGGTTAGCGCAGGGGAACAGAATTGATTTCTCTGCCATAGACGCAACCATTTCCTTAGTCACGCAGTGGGGCCCCGAAACGCCGATAAATACGTCCGCACCCCTCATGGCATCGGCAAGCTTGCCCTGCTTTTTCGAAAGATTTGTTATCTTGGCAACCTCCTTCTGCGCAGGGTTGAGCCAGTCGCTGCCCTCGCACACTATGCCTTTGAGGTCGCATAGCGTTACGTCCTTTACACCCAGCTTCAAAAGGAACCTGCCTATGGCTATTCCCGCGGCACCCGCACCGTTAATTACCACCTTGACTTCTTCAAGATTTTTGCCCGCAAGTCTGACTGCGTTTATAAGCGCAGCCGCCGAAACGATAGCCGTGCCGTGCTGGTCGTCGTGGAATACGGGAATATCCAGCTCCTCTTTCAGCCGTGTTTCTATTTCGAAGCAGCGCGGCGCTGAAATATCCTCCAGGTTGATTCCTCCGAACGAGCCCGCCATTATCTTAATAGTGTTTATAATCTCTTCGGTATCCTTGGTCCTTAAACATATCGGGTACGCGTCCACTCCGCCGAACGCCTTGAACAGCGCGCACTTGCCCTCCATTACGGGCATGCCAGCCTCGGGTCCTATGTCGCCCAGCCCGAGTACCGCCGTACCGTCCGTTATTACGGGAACGGTGTTCCACCGTCTCGTCAGCTCAAACGATTTTTCCACGTCGCCGTGAATTGCCATGCACGGCTCGGCAACGCCCGGCGTATAGGCAAGCGAAAGCGCCTCCCTGCTGTCAACGGGTACGCGCGCCACCGTCTCTATTTTGCCTTTCCACTCCGCGTGCTTTTTAAGCGATGCTTCTCTGTAATTCATCTGAGTCCCTCCAAAAAGTGAAAATTTTTCTTTTTTTTATAATTTCTTTCATTTTTGTTTACATTATACCCCACAACTGGTATAATGTAAAATAATAATATTATATAACAATCATAACAAAAACACATAATACAGGCAGGATGCGACAAATGAATTATGAATACTACAAAATTTTCTATTACGTCGGAAAGCACAAAAACATAACGCGCGCTGCGGTCGAACTGTATTCGAGCCAACCCGCCGTAACGCGTGCAATACAGAATTTAGAGTCCGAGTTGGGCTGCCGCCTGTTCGTCAGAACGAAGAGCGGCGTGGAATTTACGCACGAGGGGCGGACGCTGTTTGACTACGTGAATATAGCACACAGCCAGCTTATAAAGGGCGAAAACGAGGTCAGCAAGGCGGTAAGCACGGAAAACGGCACTATTTACATCGGCGCGACGGTCACCGCGCTGTACGGCTTTCTGTTTAACTTTCTCGACGAATTTCGCACGAAGCACCCCGGAATTAAATTCAAAATAAACACGGGTTCGAGCAACGGCACCATTGAAAAGCTCAAAAACGGAATAGTGGATTTGGCGTTCGTGTCCACGCCGTGCAGTCCGTCAAAGCCGCTCAATACTATAAAAATAAAGTCTTTCGGCGACATTCTCATTGCGGGCAAGGGGCTTGCACACCTGCAAAATGCGCCGTTTTATCTGTCGGACATAAAAAATTATCCGTTTGTCAGCCTGCGCCACAGCATGCAGCTCAGGCAGTTCCTCGACGATTTTTTCGCCGAAAACGGCATTGCCGTCACCCCCGATATAGAGGCGGACGGCGCGGACCTTCTCGTGCCCATGATAAGCCACAACCTCGGTCTGGGGTTCGTGCCGCAGCCCATGGCGGAGGACGCAATCGGGCGCGGAGAGGTTTTCAGAATACCGCTTGACGTCGCGCTGCCCGAAAGGCATATTTGTATGATAACGGACCCACATCACCCGCACACGAACGCCTCGCGTTTGCTGATAAAAACGATAACCGCCGCGGTCAGTTGACCGCGGCGG
Organism: uncultured Eubacteriales bacterium; assembly: GCA_949745625.1. Classification (GTDB taxonomy): domain Bacteria; phylum Bacillota; class Clostridia; order Christensenellales; family Borkfalkiaceae; genus Coproplasma. The sequence continues at coordinate 2,535 of CATJZR010000163.1, forward strand.
ATTCTATTTACAGTATTTTTCGTTATAGTTTTGCAGGCACTTGCGGATAATTTCAATCGCCTCGTACTTGTGGCAGATTTCCTTGACCGTCGTCGTCTTGTGCTCTAAGTTCTTATACACCTCGAAAAAGTGCATCATTTCGTCGAACACGTGCGGCGGCAATTCCTTGATGTCGTAATAGTGCTTGTAATTGGGGTCGTCTATGGGAACGGCGATAATCTTTTCGTCAAGCTCGCCGCCGTCAATCATTTTGATTACGCCTATCGGCATACACGTGACCAGAGTCATGGGGTATATAGTCTCGTTACATAAAACGAGTACGTCCAACGGGTCGCCGTCGTCGGCAAGCGTGCGCGGTATAAATCCGTAATTCGCGGGATAGACCGTA
>CATJZR010000164.1 GCA_949745625.1 uncultured Eubacteriales bacterium
CGAGCAGGACATTAAAAACCTGTTTCAGGAAAACAACATTCTTAACCCCGAGGGCAAGGTAGACGGCAAAATTCAGGTTTACGACGGCAGAACGGGCGAGCCCTTCGAAAACAGGGTTACCGTCGGCGTTCAGTATATGATTAAGCTTATCCACCTCGTCGACGACAAAATTCACGCGCGTTCGATAGGCCCTTACAGTCTGGTGACTCAGCAGCCTCTCGGCGGTAAAGCGCAGTTCGGCGGACAGCGTTTCGGCGAAATGGAGGTTTGGGCGCTCGAGGCCTATGGCGCGGCGCACATCTTGCAGGAAATTCTAACCGTCAAGTCGGACGACATCGTCGGCCGTGTCAAGACGTACGAAAGCATAGTAAAGGGCAACAATATATCCGAGCCCGGCATACCCGAAGCGTTCAAGGTCCTTTTGAAGGAGTTGCAGTCGCTTGCGCTCGATGTCAAGGTGCTTACCGAAAGCGGTGAGGAGCTCGTAATCCGTGAGCTTGACGACGACGATGAGTCGATACCCACCGCAAGAGCGCGCGAGCAGCAGGAAGAAGAGGCGAAGATTCCTGAGGAAGAACTCGAGCTGGTCAAGCACGAGGACGGCGAGGAAATCGAGCTCGAACCCATGTCGATATTCGATACCGACGACGAAGACGACTTCGCAAGCAAGGAGCTGTTCGACGGCGCGGAGGACGATGATGACGATTTGGGCGACAAGTTCACCTTATTCGACAGCGATGAAGATTTGGACGGCGATATATTCGGCGACGAGGACGAGGAATAAGGGAGGTAAAGTATGTTTGAATTAAACGATTTCAGTTCGATAAAGATTGCAGTAGCATCTCCCGAAAAAATCAGGGAACTTTCCAAGGGCGAGGTAACCAAGCCCGAAACGATAAATTACAGAACTCAGAAGCCCGAAAAGGACGGTCTTTTCTGCGAAAGAATTTTCGGACCGACCAAGGACTGGGAATGTCATTGCGGCAAATACAAGCGTATCCGCTACAAGGGCATCACCTGCGAAAAGTGCGGCGTAGAGGTAACCAAAGCTAAGGTAAGGCGCGAAAGAATGGGGCATATCGAGCTTGCCGCGCCCGTTTCGCATATATGGTATTTCAGGGGCGTGCCTTCGAGAATAGGTCTTATACTCGATATGTCGCCCAAGGCTCTTGAACAGGTAATCTATTTTGCAGCGTACGTGGTTGTAGACCCCGGCACCGTGCCCACGCTCGAATACAAGCAGGTCATCAACGATAAAGAGCTGCGCGAAATCGAGGAAAAGTACGGCGACAGCTCGGTTACGGGTCTCAAAGTCGGAATGGGCGCGGAAACCATACGCGAGCTTTTGATGGCGGTTGACCTTGAAAAAGAGTGTGAAGAAACCAAAAGGATAATAGATACCAGCTCGTCGGCGCAAAAGCGTGTGAAGGCGGTAAAGAGAATAGAAATTCTCGAATCGTTCAGAAAAAGCGGCAACCGCCCCGAATGGATGATTTTGACCGTTCTGCCCGTGCTTCCGCCCGAAATCAGGCCCATGGTTCAGCTCGACGGCGGCAGGTTTGCATCGTCCGACCTTAACGACCTTTACAGAAGGGTAATAAACAGAAACAACCGTTTAAAGAGAATGATGGAGCTGGGCGCTCCGGATATGATTGTCAAGAACGAAAAGCGCATGCTTCAGGAAGCAGTTGACGCGCTTATCGACAACGGCAGGCGCGGCAAGGCGCTTTCGGGTCCCTCCAATAGAGAGCTTAAATCGCTTTCTGGTATGCTGCGCGGCAAGCAGGGACGCTTCCGTCAGAACCTTCTCGGCAAGCGTGTAGACTATTCGGGACGTTCGGTTATCGTCGTAGGTCCCGAGCTTAAACTCTATCAGTGCGGTCTGCCTAAGGAAATGGCAATCGAGCTTTTCAAGCCTTTCGTAATGAAAAAGCTTGTAGAAAGCGGACAGTGCCACAATATCAAGAGTGCAAAGCGCACGGTAGAGCGCGCCAAGCCCATGGTTTGGGACGTTTTATAGCAG